>JBPCXM010000389.1:0-8560 GCA_051008535.1 Pseudomonadales bacterium
TTTTCATTGATTAAACCTGCTTTACGAGCAACGGGTTCCAATATACGACGCGAACGAATCTTGTCAGAGGCAATTTTTGCATGATCCACCTGCGTAACGGCTGCCTTGCCTCCGAGCAAGGGTTTAATGATGTCGTCTTGATTTGCGAACAACAGGGCATTAGAGGTATAGGTCTTCGGCAGATTTAAGCCTATAAATAACACTACCAGGCTAACCGCGGCGAAACAGGCAACGACGCTGATTTTGCGTAATTGCAGCTCACGCAGACAAGCTTTTAGCAGTTGCAGCAGAGGTGTTGGTAACATCGCCCTTCAAATCCCTTTGTTAAAAACTTCTTTGTGGTACCGTCACTATATCTGACGGTAGTAATTTGTAGTTGGTTTCGAGCTTGCCTTTTTCCAGGATGTCTTTCAGCCGCACTGGATAAACCTTGGTGCCTTCTTTAGTAACCCTGTACAACTTGGCCTTATTGAGCAGTGCAAACTCATTGGCTCCACCACCGACTAATACCAGATCCATCACCGTCATACCCGTGCGATATTCTACCGATGTTGGGCCTTGCACCGCACCGGTGACACGAACCCGCTGTTGAAATTCAGCACTCGCCGGATTAGTCACAACCACAGTCACTTTAGGACTGCGTATAAAAGCTTGCAATTTATCGGTTAGCGCTTGCGCCAAATCTTCCGGCGTATTACCCGCCGCAAGAACATCGCCGACCAAAGGCGTAGAAATTTTACCGTCGGGTCGAACTGGCACGCCGACCGACAGCTCAGGATTACGCCACACGCTGACTTGCAATTGATCACCAACTCCGATGCGGTAAACTTCCTCACTGTACGCATCCCCCTCTAGCGGCAATTCAGATATGTCAGGCGTTGCACACGCCTGAACAACTATAGCGAATAACATGAATAAAAAAATACGCATGACCTTATGCCCTTACACTGAAAGAATGATAAACCGTTGATAGTACTAGTGAGTCTATACTTATCGAACGCCTTTTCCTAGTAAGACGACTTCTATGGTTTGGATCAAAATGCGAAGATCAAACAATATATTGTGATTCTTTATGTAGTATAGATCGTAACGCAATTTTTGCGCAGCATCGTCAATTGAAGCTCCGTACGGATAACACAGTTGAGCCCAACCCATCAAACCCGGTTTTACGCGGTGTCGCGCGTCGTAAAAGGGAATTTCGCTTACAAATTGTTCAACAAACTCGGGTCGCTCGGGTCGCGGGCCAACAAAGCTCATGTCGCCGCGCAGCACATTGTAAATTTGAGGCAGCTCATCCAGTCTGAGCTCACGGGTGAGACGACCAATTTTGGTAACACGATCGTCATTTTCCTGCGCCCATTGGGCACCGTCTTGTTCCGCATCAGGCCGCATACTTCTAAACTTTAGCAATTCGAACGGCTTGCTGAGCCGACCGGTACGAGTTTGGTGGTAAATTACCGGTGAACCTAGGCCATCTTCAAACTTTATTGCGATGGCGGTCAATAACATCAGTGGCCAAGTCACGAGCAACAAAAGCAGGCTGGCAATAATGTCGAAGCCGCGTTTGGCGACATCTCTAAGAGCGCTAAACCGAAAGCCCTCAGAGAAAATCATCCAGCTCGGCCGTAACATACTTAGCTCTACTTTTTCGGTTTCCCGTTCATAGAAGTTGATGGCATCCAGCACGCTAACGCCGCTCAATTTGCACTCCAACAACTCATCAGCGGGGAAATAACCACCATCGGCCGCCCGGCGATCGTCCAGCGCGACAACGAGTTCGTCAACCCGAAACTGACGCACGATATCGATAAGCGGCTGATTTTTTTCCAGCAAACGCGCCGTACTGATCAACGGCTCACCTTGCGGATCTTGCAGAAAGCCGATAATTTCGACACTCTCGCGATTGCTATTCAAGGTTTCTTCGATTTGACTCGCGCGCTGGCCTGAGCCAAGAATCAACACGCGACGTTTAATCCCAGCTGCGCCGATGGTGCGATAGTAGATAAACCGCAACACCAGCATAATTATCATGGCGATGCTGACCGCGATTGCCAACACGCCGCGCCCCAAATACATCGAGGGAAACAAATAATATAAAATAGTCAGCGCTGCGCAGCCCAGCAGCGCATAGGCGACCGTTGTGCGTAATAAAATGCCGGCATACCCTTCGCGCAACCCGGAATCGTAAACTCGCATAGCAAGCGTACACAGCGATAACACCACGGCAAAAACCAGGGCTTTTGACCAAAGGTTGACCAAATTATCATCCAGCGTGACAGAACCGCTAAAGCGGAGATGCACACCCAAATAAGCGGCCACCACCAGCGCAATCGATTCGACAGCGATCAGGAACAGCGGCGGTGGACGAAAAGAGTGGTCAAAAATTCGTATATAGCCCATATCCTTTACGCCTCGTTTGTCAGGCAGCTATAAACGCATGGAGAGTAATTAGTCCGCAGTTGCTTGTTCTCACAGGACAATAAAGCAGCTGTAGCGCAAAGCCGTGTAGCTTGCAGCGTTGTATCGCAACGGAATATCATACGCTTAATCACTCATTTATTGGTAGATTTTACATCGCCAATGCAACTACTTTCACGCTGAAACTGCTTACAATGATTCCAATAATTCTTATTTGAACGGCTGAGTATCGACTTCGCTCAAATCAAATAGCGTCATTTTATTGGCGCACAGTTTATCGTAAAACAAACCCCCGAGATGTAAATAACAGCAACACCGAGAGTGTAGACTATAGTAAGTGTAACAACGGGGCTCAATGCATAGCAGCAGGCAATCAACGATTTTAACATCAACATTTGTCAAGGGAACATTCGATGCCAGCTGAAACGAAAATTGGGGTTATCGGCCTCGGCTATGTTGGCCTGCCATTGGCGGTCGAATTTGCCGGTCATTTCCCAACTGTTGGTTTCGATATTAACAAAGCGCGTGTAGAGCAATTGACAGGCGGGATCGACAGTACGCTGGAAGTCGAAGCCAATGATCTGGCACACGCCGAGCAATTGCTATTTTCGCACGACGAAGCAACACTGCAAGACTGTAATATCTATATTGTAACGGTTCCTACACCTATCGACGAATATCAGCGGCCAGACTTGCGACCGCTGAAAAGCGCCAGCCGCCTATTGGGGCGCATTATCGAAACGGGCGATATCGCAATATTTGAGTCCACTGTATACCCTGGCTGTACCGAGGAAGCCTGTGTGCCCATTATTGAGGAAGTGTCGGGCCTGCGCTTTAACAAAGATTTTTTCGCTGGTTACAGCCCCGAACGCATCAACCCGGGCGATAAAGAACACCGGGTGAGCAATATTGTCAAGATAACTTCGGGTTCCACACCGGAAATCGCCGATCGCGTCGATGCATTATATCGGACGATCGTCACGGCAGGTACGCATCGCACCAGCAGCATTAAAGTTGCGGAAGCCGCCAAGGTCATTGAGAATACCCAACGTGACGTCAACATCGCCTTAGTCAATGAATTATCGTTGCTGTTTAACATGCTGCAAATCGATACACTTGAAATCCTGGAAGCCGCCGGCAGCAAGTGGAATTTCCTGCCGTTTCGGCCTGGCCTGGTAGGCGGTCACTGCATCAGCGTCGACCCCTACTACTTAACCCACAAGGCGCAGGAAGTCGGTTACCACCCGGAAGTGATATTGTCAGGTCGGAGGATCAACGATGGCATGGGCCAACACGTCAGCGAATGCGTCATTAAAATGATGACTCAGAAGCGTATTCACGTTGTTGACTCCTGCATTTTAGTGATGGGGCTGGCATTCAAGGAAAATTGTCCAGACTTACGCAATAGTGGTGTCGGCGGCATAATCGATTCGCTGCGCTCGTACAATGCACGCGTGCATGTGTACGACCCTTGGGTGGACAAAGAGGAAGCCGAAGAGAAATATAATATTTCAGTGATAGAAGAACCCAAGGAGCACTATTACGACGCCATCATCCTTTGCGTCGCGCACGATCAATTCAAACAGATGGGCGCAGCTGGCATACGCCGCCTCGGCGCCGACCCACATATACTCTACGACGTGAAATATGTGTTAGACAAAAACGACGTCGATGACCGCTTGTAAGGGAAATTAGCACTTTATGAAAATTCTGGTCACAGGCACCGCAGGCTTTATTGGCGCCGCGGTAGCCGAGCAATTGCTGGCACGCGGCGACGAAGTCATCGGTATCGATAACATCAACGATTACTATGATGTGCAACTAAAGAAACACAGGCTGGAACGTCTGCTGCAGCACGATAAGTTCACCGACGTGCGTCTCAACCTCGAAGATGCGCGCGCACTGGAACAACTATTTAAACGCGAACAACCACAGCGAGTGATAAACCTCGCCGCGCAGGCCGGCGTGCGCTATTCATTACAGAATCCCGGAGCCTATATTCAATCGAATGTTAACGGCTTTATGAATATTCTGGAAAACTGCCGCGATACCAAGCTGGAGCATTTGGTGTATGCATCAAGTAGTTCAGTTTATGGTGCTAATACCAGCATGCCATTTTCGGTGCACAATAACGTTGACCATCCTGTCAGCTTGTACGCAGCGACCAAGAAAGCCAATGAACTGATGGCGCACACTTATAGTCATTTGTTTAACGTGCCCACCACCGGGCTGCGGTTTTTTACCGTGTACGGCCCGTGGGGCCGGCCGGATATGTCGCCCTTTATTTTTGCACGCAAAATACTGGCGGGCGAAGCGTTGGACGTCTTCAATTACGGTCAACATCGACGTGACTTTACCTACATCGACGATATTGTCGAAGGTGTTGTTCGCACTTTGGATACAGTGGCAACACCGAGTACGCAGTGGTCTGGCGAACAACCCGACCCGGCTACCTCGCTGGCGCCGTATCGCTTGTATAATATCGGTAGCAATAATCCGATTGAATTGCTGCGCTATATCGAACTACTGGAAACAGCGCTGGGTAAAACCGTAGAGAAAAACCTGCTGCCCTTGCAGCCCGGCGACGTGTTGCACACCTATGCCGATGTCGATGCGCTGGTCGAAGATGTTGGCTACCGCCCCAACACGCCTATTGAAACGGGAATTGAGCGCTTTGTTGAATGGTATAAAGATTATTATAAGGTCTGAGAGTTCAAACTCGACGAGCGCTAACCCATCATAGCCAAAATCTCATCCCGCTTACTTTCCATTAAAGCGTTATCCGCACGCGACTCGACATTTAAGCGCACCACGGGCTCCGTGTTAGACATGCGCAAGTTGAAGCGCCATTGCTCGAATTCCATGCTCAAGCCGTCGACGTGCTCTACAGTCTTGGCTTCAGCAGCAAAATTTTGCTCCACCAGCTCCAGGATAGCGGCTGGGTCTGCAATGCGGCGATTGATCTCGCCACTGACCGGAAAAGCCTGTATGCGCGCATCGACCAGCTCGGCTAGCGATCGCCCTTGCTCGCTGATCAGCGCTGTGACCAATAGCCATGGAATCATGCCGCTATCGCAGTAGGCGAAATCTTTGAAATAGTGATGGGCGCTCATCTCACCACCATATACTGCGTCCTCCTTGCGCATTCGCTCCTTGATAAAAGCGTGACCAGTCTTGCTTTGTACTGCAGCGCCGTCGTTAGATTCGACGATATCGATTGTATTCCAGGTCAAGCGTGGATCATGCACAATACGCGCGCCACGCTTGGTTTTGACTAGAAACGCTTGCGCCAGCATGCCGACAATGTAGTAACCCTCAATAAACCGCGCTTTTGCATCGAATAAAAAGCAGCGGTCGAAATCGCCGTCCCAGGCAATGCCCAGGTCAGCATTATGTTTTTCGATCGCGGCGATCGTTGACGAACGATTTTCTTCCAGCAATGGGTTGGGCACACCGTGGGGAAAGTGACCATCGGGCGAATGCTGAATTTTGATAAATTCGAACGGTAAATGCGGCTCCAGCAAATCGATCACTCTACCAGCGCCACCGTTGCCCGCATTAACCACTATTTTTAGTGGCCGTAGCTTACTTACATCGACGTAAGTCAGTAAATGGTCGACGTAGTCCGTCTCGACATCCAAAACCTGCAACGTGCCACGCTTTTGTGAGGGGTCTGCGGGAGCGAAATCATTAGCCTCCGCCAGTGCTTGAATATCCAGCAGGCCTGTGTCGCCGCTGATGGGTTTGGACCGCTCACGCACGAATTTCATGCCGTTATAGTCTTTTGGATTGTGGCTGGCGGTAACGACGATACCGCCGTCAAAGCCTTTGGCGAAGGTGGCATGATAAATCTGTTCGGTGCCGCATACGCCGATGTCAGTGACATCGACGCCACTATCGCGCAGGCCATTCGACAGCGCCCCTTTCAACGCTGGGCTGGTAAGACGGATATCGCAACCGACCACGACAGCGCGCGGCCCGACCACCTCGGCATAAGCGCGCCCAATGCGGTAAGCGATATCCTCGTTTAGCTCGGAGGGTACCTGACCACGCACATCATAGGCTTTGAAGCAGGGCAGCTGGGCCATGCGCTCAACCGTCCCCGTTGGCTGAATAGATATTCTTATAACAATAATTGGTGGCTTCGACGAAGCCGTCCACGCTGCCACAGTCGAAGCGCTTGCCGTCAAACTTGTAGGCCATCACGCAGCCATGTTGCGCCTGCACCAGTAGTGCGTCGGTGATTTGCACCTCACCGTTCTTGCCGGGTTCTATACTGCGTAGGATCTCGAAAATATCGGGTGTGAGAATATAACGGCCGATTATTGCCAGATTGCTCGGTGCGTCTGCAGGAGCTGGTTTTTCAACCATGTTATTGACAGTGTACAGCCCTTCTTTGATGACGTCGCCCTCAATCACACCATATTTGTCGGTCTGGTCTTTGGGCACTTCCTCGATGGCGACAATACTGCAGCGAAATTGCTTGTACAGATTCACCATTTGCTGCATAACGCCTGCACCACCGTTAAAGCACAGATCGTCTGACAAAATAACACCGAAGGCCTCGTTACCTACTAACGTCTCACCGGTCAATATGGCATGACCAAGACCCTTCATTTCCCGCTGCCGAGTGGACGAAAAAGTGGCGCGGTTCAGTACCGATCGAATTCCCTGCAGATAAGATTCTTTACTAGTGCCACTGATTTGATGCTCCAGCTCGTAACTCATATCGAAGTGGTCGTTGATGGCGCGTTTACCGCGCCCCGTGACGAAGCCAATGTCGGTCATGCCGGCTTCGATCGCCTCCTCTACACCGTATTGCACCAACGGTTTGTTGACAATCGGTAGCATTTCCTTGGGCATGGATTTGGTTGCGGGCAAAAAGCGCGTGCCGTAGCCGGCAACCGGGAACAAACATTTTCTTAACATGGGTACGTCCTGATGTTGGAATATAAACTGCGTGTGATGGTAAACTTCAATCGCTTAGCCCGAACGACCGTATATGTCTTCGAAACGCACAATATCGTCCTCACCGAGATAACTGCCAGTCTGCACTTCGATAATTTCCAGCGGAATAACACCGGAGTTCTGTAAGCGATGTTTATTGCCCAGCGGAATATACGTCGATTGATCCTCGCCGAGTAAAAATTCGTCTTCGCCGCACGTTACCGTGGCCGTGCCATTAACGACAATCCAGTGTTCCGCTCGGTGGTGGTGCATCTGCAGCGACAGCGTCTGCTCCGGATTTACGATAATACGCTTCACCTGGAAACGCCCTGCATTGACCAGCGACTCATAAGAACCCCAGGGACGATACACTTTCTTGTGGCTGGTTACCTCCTCGCGCTCTTTGCGCTTTAGCTCCGCCACTATCGCCTTGATATCCTGAACTTTATGGCGGTCGGCGACCAGCACTGCATCGGCGGTTTCGATGACGACTACACCTTCTACTCCCAACACTGCAGTCAATCGAGATTCGGCGCGCACCAAGCTTTCTTTAACGTCGTGCAACACCACATCGCCGTGCGTGACATTGTGCTCTGTGTCTTGCGCGCCCATCTCCCACAGGCTGGACCAGGAACCGACATCATTCCAGCCGCATTGCAGCGGAATAACTACGCCATCATCGGTGTGTTCCATCACGGCATAGTCAATCGAATCTGCCGGGCAGGCAGCGAAGGCTTCCGTGTCGATACGCACAAAGTCAAGATCTGTGTCGCTGGCTGCATATGCCTTCTGCGCTTGATGCAAAATTTCTGGCGCGTGCCGACCTAATTCATCGAGCCAGGTTTGCGCGCCAAATAGAAACATGCCGCTGTTCCAGTAGTAATTTCCGCTGTCTAAATACGCTTGCGCGGTGGAAAGATTGGGCTTTTCAACGAACGCTTGTATGGGAAAACTACTGTTCTCACTTACATCCTGCGCCTGAATATAGCCGTAACCCGTTTCAGCGGAGCTGGGCTTAATTCCGAATGTGACTAGTTTACGCTGCGCCGCATCACGCTGACCCTGTGTTACGGCTTGCACAAAAGCCGCCGTGTCGGCAATAGCATGGTCGGCCGGTAGCACCAGTATCTGAGCATTCGGGTCGCGCTGGATTGCGCTAAGTGCAGCCAATGCAGTGGCAGGCGCAGTGTTGCGG
>JBPCXM010000390.1:0-15516 GCA_051008535.1 Pseudomonadales bacterium
GGCTAAGCAGTCCACCAGCAACGTGGCCCCACTCATGCACAAGATGAAAGCTGAGCGCAACCAAACCGCCTAGAGCCACACCTATAAAATCACCAAGCAAACTCTGCTCCGCCGACAGTGGCGCCAGCCATTGCCAGAGTAGATACGCTGCCAGAAAAAACACGAGGTCACGTGCCGCCAACTTGAAAAACATGGGCCTTGCTTCCGATTAGTCTGCTTCGCGCGTTGCTCAGCAAGTTCCAATCATACTCGCGCTACTGCTGATTGGATCAATTTTTTTCGCGGCGAGGTGCAGTGCATCACTCTGGCTGAGTCGCTAGGACCAAACAGCGTGCTATAACTGAGTTCTTTATCGTCGGGTATAGACCCTGCCTTATCGTCGCAATTGCTGTGTCTTTACGGAAACAAATGCATCGGTATTTGCGCATAGAGACGTAGCCAGCTAAATACTTGCTGCAGATTAACTGTGTTTCATCTTCCATGAAACGCACTGCAAATAGTATATAGTCGAGCTTCTGAATCACCAAAAGCAAGAAGCTACCACAATGACTGAATTTAATCTGGCAACGATGTTCGAGATGGGTGTCGACGCCTACGGTGACCATGAATACCTGGTGGTCGAAGGCAAGCGCGCCACCTACACAGAAATGGAAGTACGAGCAAATCGTTTAGCACACCATCTCGCGGAGCATGGGGTTGGCAAAGACGACCACGTAGGCATTTACGCCTACAACTGCATGGAGTGGGTTGAAACCCTGTGGGCGGTATTCAAACTGCGCGCCGTGTGGATTAATATCAACTACCGCTATGTTGAAGACGAGCTGGCGTACATATTTGATAATGCCGATTTAAAAGCAATGGTGTTTGCGCGCGAGTTCGCCCCCAGAATTGCCAATGTGCACGACGCGCTACCGTTGCTAAATCACTTGGTTGTGTTGGAAGACGATTCGGCCGCCGATCTTTGCGGGCTGGAAGCGATACCGTATGAAGAGGCGCTGGCTTCAGGTTCGCCGCAGCGCGACTTTGGCCCGCGCAGCGGCGATGATTTGTATATGCTATATACCGGTGGCACAACTGGTATGCCAAAAGGTGTGATCTGGCGCCATGAAGATGTATTTTTCTCCCTTGGGGGCGGTATTGACCCACTCACGAATGAGAAAGTCAGCTCGCCAGAAGAAATGATTGATAAGGCCTCGAACGCAGAATTTGTACCCAGCATGATGTCACTTGCGCCACTCATGCACGGCGCCTCGCAGTGGTCTGTGATGGGTGGCGCATTCGCGGCGCGCAAAAATATTCTGGTTGCTAACTTTGATCCAGTGTCTGCCTGGCAACTGGTTGAGGAAGAAAAAGTTAACGGCTTGTTTGTCACCGGCGACGCCATGGCGCGCCCACTTGTTGAAGTGCTGCTCAGCGACGACCACACTTTCGATACGTCTTCTCTATTCCTAATGATAAGCAGTGCGGCCGTTCTCTCCCCCTCTGTTAAAGATCAGCTGTTAGATTATTTCCCGAACCTAGTACTGGCCGATAGCATCGGTTCTTCCGAGAGTGGTGCTAATGGCGCAGTGATGGTGCAAAAAGGCCAGACACAAACCAAAGGTGGCGGGCCAACCGTTAGTCCAGTGAGCGGCACCGTCGTGCTGGATGAAAACTTGAATGAAATGCAGCCTGGCACCGGTGTGGTCGGCAAGGTCGCGCGCAAAGGCAATATACCACTGGGCTACTTCAAAGATGAGCAAAAAACCGCCGAGACCTTCGTCACTGCAACGAACGGCACAAGATATTCCGTTCCTGGCGATTTTGCGTTACTGGAAACTGACGGCACAATAACATTGTTAGGTCGTGGCTCGGTATCGATTAATTCAGGCGGTGAAAAAATTTACCCGGAAGAGGTGGAAGGCGCGGTCAAGGCGCATGCCGATGTCTACGATTGCATCGTGGTGGGTGTACCCGATGAGAAATGGGGCAGCCGCGTTGCCGCTGTCGTGCAACCGCGCGAAGGGACCACACCGGAACTGCAAAGTATTCAGGACCAATGCCGCAAGAAAATAGCCGGCTACAAAGTACCGCGTGAATTGCACGTGGTCGGTCAAATTCTACGTGCACCCAGCGGCAAACCGGATTATCGCTGGGCCAAACAGATCGCGTTAGGCGAGATTGAAGCCTAAGTGCGAGATTGTGTATTGCGAGCCAAATATCGCAGCAAGATTAACGATTCGATAAGGTAAACCCATGCTCTCTCAAATGGACGACTATCCACTACACCAGGTGTCTGATGTTATTCGCCATGTGGGCACCAGCGATCGCAACTTTTACGACCGCTATTACTTCAATATGCACGCCAGCAGCGACGAGTTATTTATGGTGTTTGGCATGGGGCAATACCCCACGTTGGGAACCCAGGACGCCTTTGTGGTCGTGCGTCAGGGCGAAGACCACCACGTTGTCAGGGCGTCGAGAGAACTGGGGGATCGTATGGATACGTCCGTCGGCCCAATTCGTATCGAAGTTCTTGAGGGCTTGAAAAAAATCCGCTTTATTGTCGAGGAAACGAGCGAGCATCCTATCGCGATGGATGTAACCTGGGAGGGGGCAATTCCGGCATTTTTAGAGCCACGCCAATACATTCGCCATCACGGTCGCGTATTGTTCGATTCCACTCGTTTCGCGCAAACCGGTTGCTGGACAGGTACGCTACGGGTGGGAGACAAGCAACATGATGTGACACCAGACAAATGGAAGGGTAGCCGCGATCGCTCCTGGGGCATTCGCCCGGTCGGCGAGTTTGAACCGCCGGGCATTCATGCCGGCCGCCCCTCCATGGCAGGCATGTGGAATTACGCACCCATGCAGTTCGACGACTTCTCTATTCTGTATATTTGCCATGAAAACAATGACGGCAACCGGCCATTGGAAGAAGCGGTGCGCATTTGGAATGATCCCGCGCGTGAGGTCGAGTGGCTGGGTAAACCGGAACACAATCATAGCTGGAATGCGGGCACGAGGTTTGTTGACAAGGGGCGAATAACGTTTCCCGAGGCTCCGGGTGGCGCCTTGACGGTGGATGTCACGCCGATGACGCACGTCTACGTGATGGTCGGTACCGGCTATGGGCTGGAGCCTGACTGGAAGCACGGCATGTATAAAGGCGAGCTGGTGGTAGAGAATATGAGCCTCAGTATGGCCGAGGACAAGGACCGCATGTTTGGCCTGGTAGACAATGCCGCGCGGTTTGAGATGGACGGCCACGTAGGTTACGGGTTGTTCGAGTGGGGCTTTTTTGGTCCGTTTGAGAAATACGGCATAGAATAGCTTTCGATTTGCAACCAAAATAAACGGATAGGTAAACCAATGTCTGCTGTCGTCGCGCGAGATCTAGCACAATCAGAAAAAAGCCTTACAGACTGGATTCAGGTTAAGCTTGCCGATGCAAGCGATGTAGTGGTATCAGGTTTGCATCGACCTGACGGTTCCGGGTTTTCTAACGATACGCTGCTCTTCGACCTCAGCTATCAACAAGCGGGTGGGACAGTAAAACAAAAACTGGTCGTGCGCATCAGTCCCACCGGTTTCCCGGTGTTTCCTTTCTACGACATTCCCCAGCAATTCGATGTCATGCGTGCGCTGGAAACCAACACCGATATCCCCGTGCCCAAGTGTTTATGGAAAGAGTACGACGCATCGATTCTCGGCGAAGTGTTTTATGTCATGGAGTATCTGGACGGTAAAGTACCCGCGGATAATCCGCCGTACTTAAACCAGGGCTTTGTCATGCAACTCAACCCCGAGCAGCGTGGCGCTATGTGGAAGAATGGCATAGCGCAGATGGCCAACATTCACAAACTGGATTACCGCAGCGCCGGGCTGGACTTTCTTGCCTGGCCCGAATCCGATAAATCAGCGATCGAACAACATCTGAATTATTTCGAGCATTACCTGCACTGGGCGGCGCGTGGCAAGCCGCAACCGGTCGCCGAATACACCTTGCAGTGGTTAAAAGACAATATGCCCAGTGGCGAACGTGACGGTATTATTTGGGGTGACTCGCGATTCGGTAATGTCATGTATCACGGCAGCGATGTAAGAGCGGTTCTGGATTGGGAAATGATCGCTATCGGCAATCCCGAAGCCGACCTGGCCTGGTGGCTGTTTGTCGATTGGTGTCTGCAGCGCGGCAATGGCTTGCCTGAAGCCGGCGGGCCTAGACCGGAAGGCATGTTAACCGATGATGAGACCGTCGCCTGGTACGAGGAATGTAGTGGCAGCGAGGTTCAACATTTGAAGTACTACCAAGTATTCGCCGGAATTCGCTTCGCTCCGGTGATGATCCGCATCATGCAACAGCAGGTACATATCGGTAACATCCCCATTGAGCTAGGCGAAGCCCTGGAGCGCAATAACACAGTCACCCAGGTATTGGCTGAATTGCTCGGCCTGCCCACGCCCGAGTAATTTGCTCATATGCAGTGGGAAAGTGAGGACATAAGTAATGCTGAACTATCTTCCGTATCGTCGCGGCTGCTCATTGCTGTTAATCAGCTTGCTAGTCTTGCTGTCGGCATGCGACAACGACAATGATGAAACTCTTTTCGAACCCGGCGTTAACAACGCTGAAATCGAGGGTCCGATAGCCGGTAATCCGTCGCTGTTTGCTACTGGTTTTGATCTGGCGGATGTTGGGTATGAGCAAGCCGAGTACTTTATTTCCGGCGCTGCTGAATCGTACATCAATAGCGCAGTGCTGGAGTCGGATGGCAAATGGAGCGTGCAGGCGGCCGACAGCGCGCAATACAAGTCAAGAATTGTCGTATACCGCCCAATCGACGCAACCAGATTCAACGGCACCGTATTGATCGAATGGTTGAACGTCAGCGCCGGGTTGGATACACCCCCGGACTGGACTATGGCGCATGTGGAATTGATTCGTAAAGGCTATGCCTGGGTTGGCGTGTCGGCACAGCTCGTTGGCATTGAAGGCAGAGAAGGGACACTGGTAGATTTGAGTTTGAAAGCCTCTGACCCCGAGCGCTACGGCTCGCTGTCTCACCCCTGCGACAGCTTTTCCTACGATATCTATTCTCAAGCGGCGCGCGCCGTTCGCAATCCCGTTGGCACGCCTCCGCTGGGCGAATTGCAAGTCGAGCGTATGATAGCAATTGGCGAATCGCAATCGGCGTTTCGCCTGACAACCTATATCAATGCGTTCGCGCCTCAAATCACCTTATTCGATGCTTATCTGATTCACGCCCGTGGTGGTAGCAGTGCACCGCTATCACAGGCACCGCAGGCTGAAGTCAATGCGCCTACACAAGTGTTAGTAAGAGATGACCTGGCAGTGCCGGTATTGACCTTTCAAGCTGAAACCGATTTGCTGATATTAGGTTCGGTGAACGACCGGCAACCCGACTCGACCAATTTCCGCTTGTGGGAAGTTGCCGGCACCGCGCACGCAGACACGTATTCGCTGATCCTTGGCAATAATGATATCGGCGGTGACCCTTCGGTCGCCCGGGTATTCGAACAGGCGGACGCCGTACCAGGTTTTATTACTTGTACACGCCCCATTAACGCCGGACACCAGCACTGGGTGTTGAAAGCCGCTATCAACGCACTGGACAACTGGGTCATAACCGGTGAACCCGCTCCAGAGGCTCCGAGACTAAATGTAGAGAACAACGCCTTTGTGCTCGACAGCAGCGGCAACGTTACCGGCGGCATCCGCACGCCTTATGTCGACGCACCCGTTGCGGTGCTATCCGGCTTGGGCCAGGAAGGGGGTACGGGTTTTTGCAACCTGTTCGGCACTACTAGCCTGTTCGACGACGCAAAATTGGCAGAGTTGTACCCTACCAATGAGGATTATGTTGCCGCGGTCACACAATCGACTGACAACGCAGTGAATAGCGGGTTTATACTGCCGGAAGATGGCGAGTTAATTAAAGCTTATGCGGCGGATTCGAACATTGGTGGTCCATAGCGAAAGATCAATGGGTAGATGAATATACAAGCCGCTCTGGAAGAATTTTCGAAGGATGATCTGGCATTCTTTTTTTTGCCGGTTTTCCTGCTGGCGATAGGCCTTGAATTTCTGCTCAACCGGAAACGCCACTTAAATCTCTATCAAGGCAAGGACACCAAAGCGTCTTTCTGGATGCTGTTGTTCGCTTTTATCGTCGAGCTTGCGCCGAAATTCCTGGCGATTGCCGGCTTCTATTATCTGCACGAAATCAGCCCGCTGCGCGATGTTGTACAGCGTCAGTGGTGGGCATGGGTATTACTGTTCTTCGTCGACGACCTTGCTTACTACTGGTTTCATCGACTAAACCACGAGGTTCGAATTCTCTGGGCCGGGCATGTGCCGCATCATTCGGCAATCCGAATGAATTTTGCTACCGCGTTACGTCAGGGGGTGGGTGAGCGATTGCATAAATTCCTGTTCTGGGTACCACTACCGCTGCTCGGCTTCGATCCACTGATGATTTTTACGATGATCAGCATTAATTTATTCTATCAATTTTGGGTTCACACCGAGTTGGTGGATAGGCTGCCGAGAGCAATTGAATTTGTGTTCAATACGCCCTCGCATCACCGCGTCCATCACGCATCCAACATTCGCTATCTGGACTGCAACCATGCCGGTGTATTGATAATATGGGATCGCCTGTTTGGTTCCTTGTCAGAGGAACAAGAAGCTGAAAGGCCGGTCTACGGTCTCACTGAGAATATTACTTCCTACCGCCCTATTGATGTTGCTACCCACGAATACCAGGCCATCTGGAGGGATGTCAAACACGCGGATACATGGTCGGATATGCTCAAATATATTTTTTATGCCCCTGGTTGGAACCACGATGGGGTGGACAAAAGAGCTAAGGTTTTGCGCAGCAAGCTGTCTAACGCAATTTAATGTTACAAACGATGGTTACCGAACAAACTCCGTTGGTTTTTCAATTTCATAGATGGCCTCGGTGATATCTTCTAACCGGCTTTCCAAAATAGACCGCGCATCATACAAGCCCCTATTGTAGTAATAAGGGCCAACTTCTTCCGAAAAGAAGTCTAAAAGAAATTCGGCGTCGAATTGGCCAATGTCTTGTTCAAGTTCTTCTTTGAAGTAGAGTTGAATCTTGCGAACGATGGCTTCTTTTTCGGCTTTCGAAAATTCTATTTTTGACATCTATCTTACTTCCAATTGCTGCTACTCAAGGTGCAGTGGTTCCCGATCGCCGAGTAGATAGCGGGCGACGTCGGCAGCATCAATTACGAGCGATAGGCCTGCAATAATAAAATACACGATGAGGTACTGTTTGAAAGGAGCAGAGAACTCGTCCCTGCGGTATTTGTTGAGCAACCATACAAAGACTGGCAACCAAAACACCAGGTGAGGAAGGCCGAGCAGCCTTACATAGCCTACTTTGCCATAAAGCCAAGACATAAATATGCCTGCCGCCAAAAAACTGAATATAATCGCCAGCGCCTCAACCCGCACAGCAATTTTTCCGCTTCGCTTGGTAAAGACAAAAAATATTGCCGCCAGGTTAGCCGCGCCGAGCAGCAGCAGCCAAACCTGCAACCACATCGGTTCGGTGGCAATAGCCGCGCCCAAATCTGCTGGCATCGTTTCGTTCATAAAAATGCCGCTTCGATAGTTTCGTTTTACGCTTTACGAGCTGGCGAAATCTTTAAGCGCTTCGCCGGCCAAGCGATAGCCCACCCATTCGCCCTGCGCTCTGGCTCCAATCGATTGATAGAACTTGATGGCCGGCTCATTCCAATCGAGCACGTTCCATTCGAAACGACCGCAATCATTCGCAACTGCGAACTTAGCAAGATGCTTTAACAATGCCTTGCCCGCGCCCGTTCCTCGGCTTGTGGGAGAAACGTATAAATCTTCGAGAAATAAACCGTTTTTTCCAAGCCAGGTCGAGTAACTAAAGAAATATACGGCGAAACCAATAGGCTCGCCTTCTCGCTCACAAACTATGGCCTGCGCCGTCGAAGACTCGCAAAAAAGAGAGTTTCTGATTTCGTCTTCCGTTGCAAGCACTTCGTGCTCGGCTTTTTCATAGATCGCCAGATCGGTGATAAACCGTAATATCAATGCGGCATCGGCGCTAGTTGCCTTACGAACTTCCAGGTTTGCCATTCATGCTCCGATTTATTCCTATGCCGAGTAGCTTATCCGGCGGGGTATTGCGACTCGCATTTGCTTGCCGCAAACCGCTGCGCCGGCGGCGCTTCGAGTTGGTCAATAAGCTCCAGCGTCTCAGCAACCACACGCGGTCGGTTCTCCCACGGTAAAAAGTGGCTCGCTTCCTCTAGATCAATAATCTTAAGTTTTGCCGAAGGCATTACTCGCGCCGCAAACCTGATATTGTGCGGCGAAACCAGCGTATCTTTTTGCCCCTGCATCACGGTTATCGGTATACGCAGCGCGTCCCAGCAACCGCTCATTGCATCAAGTTGCGTGCGCAAGGCCATGATTTCCGCGTTAGCACGTCGCATTCCCGACCCGATAGCCCAGTTCACAACAGCCAGGGAAGCAGCGCGATTGTACCATCGCGGCGACCCCAATTTAGGATCCAGGCTGCCGGCAAGCAGCAGCATTGCGTTGACCTCCTCTGGATAGTCCATCGCAATGCGCGGCGCCAGCGATGCGCCTAAAGAATGTCCGATAAGAACAATACCCTGGTTGCCGCTTTCTTGTCGCAGATTTTTCAACAACGGCGCGATCATTGCCGCTTGCTTTTGAAACGAATGTTCGACATCTGTATTCGACAGCTTCGACTCGCCCCAACCTGGCCGGTCAAGGACTACCACGCGCGCGCGCTCAAGCAAAGCGGGTTCAGTCAAGTAGCGCGCTCCGGCGCGCCAGCTGCCTGGCGTACCGTGAATAAACACGACGACTGGTTTATTGAGCGCGCCGGCGCTGGCGAAAAATAACTTGAAGTTCGACTGTTCGATATAATCGTACGTGATCGCCGTATTGTCTCGCACTTGCGCGTCAAAATACTCCGCTTCCTGCTCAAAAATCTTGGGCATGAAGCAGGCCTGCAACGAGCAGGACGCAGCAACTATGAGGAATTTAGCAATGCCTTGTGGTCTGATCATCAACAAACGCCGACAACCTCGTTGTTGAAGGTTTTAGTCACACTAGCACGCTTTCAATAGCACTGCGCGTTTGTGTTTTTAGCTCTTCGATGCTGGCATTGCCCACTTCGATTGGCGGGTGTATGTGCATGATGGCCTTACCAGGAAAAAGATCGACGCCGCCCGCCGGCACGATTTTATCGGTGCCGACCAGGGTAATGGGCAAAATGGGCATATTGAGATTTTTCGACATCATGAATGCGCCCCTTTTGAAGCGGCCCAGACCGCCCTCATTCTTGCGAGTACCTTCCGGGAAAATGATGATTGAGGTACCGGGTGGCAACTCGTCTTTGGCGCGATTGAGTTTTTCAATGGCGGCATTCGGGTTTCTTCGGTTGATAAAGATATGGCCCATGGCGGCGGCCGCGAAACCAAGGAAGGGGGCTTTACGCAATTCCTCTTTCATAACCCACTTAATGTCCAGATCTAACCAACCATACAGGGCTAAAATATCGAATTGACTAATATGATTGACAACTACGACATACGAAGCGTGGGGATCGAAGTTTCCTTCGCCACGCACTTCAATATTTGCCGGCGCTGTATAGGTATTAAAACGCGCCCAGTTTCGAGCGATCACACGACTTGCCAGGCGTGGGCTGAAGCGGCAAATAAGCACCACCATAATTGCACCGATCGAGGTTGAAAGCACCAGCAACGGCCCATAAACCAACCACTTGTAGAACTGATACAGAAAGTACAGCACTGGGTTGGCGCGCCCTTGCGAACCCTCAACAGATGCAGATAGTGTTTTCATATGCACTGGGCTGACTATGTAAGTATTCGTTGCTCATGCCGAAGCCACCACTGGCTGCTTTGACTTGCCCTGCTTTTGACTTGTATTGTAATAGGGATAGACCATGAGCTTGCCATGAACACCGACAAAATTCTATAAGCGCGGGCAAATTAACAAGGCCGTCAACACGACGCAAGCTGCCGTGTGAGTCAACCGTATGAAACACCTGTACTTATTGCGCCACGCCAAGTCAAGTTGGAAAGAACCGCAGCTTGAGGATATCGACCGGCCACTAAACGCACGCGGGAAACGCGCCTGCGCCACGATGGCGCCGCATATTCTCGGCGTCGATTTTCACCATGTGTACTGCAGCCCGGCGCAGAGGGCGCGAAGTACGATTGAAGGCCTGGTTGCAACACAGAGTCCAGGGGAAATCGTCTGGCAGATCGAAGACGCGCTGTATACGTTTGACGCCGATGACATACTGCAGTTTTGCCACGAGTTGGACGACCACACGGCGAGTGCTGTTATTGTAGGCCACAATCCGGCATTGACGGACCTCTGTAACGATCTCACCCGCGCCGGTATCGACAATATTCCAACCTGCGGCTACGTTGCCATGCAGTTGACGGTCGAACATTGGTGCGATTTAGATAGCGGTTGCGGCACATTACAAGAGTTTTTGTATCCAAAACTATACAAGGACGCATAGCTCAAACCTGCTTGCGGGTAAAGATAAACTCTTTCTCAGATGACAGCTTTTTATTAAGGCGGTAACCGTCAATATCGAATGCCTTGATGTCATCGACCGCGGTGAGTTTGTTTTTAATGATGTAAGCACTCATTGACCCACGCGCCTTCTTGGCGAAGAAGCTGATCAGTTTGTACTGGCCGTTCTTAAAGTCCTTAAAGATCGGCGTCAGGACATCGGCATTCAATTGTTTCGGTTTCACTGCTTTGAAATATTCGTTAGACGCCAGATTGACCAGATAGTCGCTTTTATTCCTTTTCAACTTCTTGTTGAGCGCTGTCGTGATTTTATCGCCCCAAAACTCGTACAAATTGGCACCACCTGGGTTGCTCAGCTTGGTGCCCATCTCCAGCCGGTAAGGCTGTATCAAATCCAGAGGGCGCAGCACACCGTATAGACCTGACAAAATACGCAAGTGCTTCTGGGCAAATTTAAAGTCCTGGCTGTTAAAAGACTCGGCCTGCAATCCGTTGTAAACGTCACCCTTAAACGCGAGTGCAGCCTGCTTAGCATTGGCGGGCGTAAACGGTGTATGCCAATTGAGGTAACGGCCAAAATTCAAGTCGCCTAGATTTGCGCTAATACCCATCAAGCGTGCCACTTCGGGCGGTGACATGGTGCGCAATTCGGAGATTAAGGCTTGCGAGTCGTCGAGAAACTCGGGTTCGGTATGCACTTTGGTAACTGCTTTGGTATCGAAATCTAGGGTCTTGGCTGGCGAAATAACTATTAACATATTGCTACTCTAACAGTTTCACGGTGAAGGACTATACTCATCAGCAATCGGTAGCTGCAACACCAGACTGGCTTGTTGGCGTGGGCGCGGAGTAGAATCGCTGTTTCTGTATTGTACAATGCCACAGTGCGAACCACATTATGGGCAGGGCCATTCTAGTCAAAACACTGCACAGCATTGACCGCTTCACCCAAGTTTGTGGTCGAGGTTTAGCATGGTTGCTATACGCGATGATGCTGATCACCTGTGCGGTGGTAACACTACGCTATGGTTTCTCGATCGGTTCTATAGCGCTGCAAGAGTCGGTAATCTACCTGCACGGTCTGGTGTTTATGCTCGGCGCCGCCTACGCCTTACAGCGCGACGCGCACGTGCGAGTGGATATTTTTTATCGTAACTTTTCACCGCGACGCAAGGCCTTGGTGAATCTTCTCGGCACGCTTGTTTTCCTTTTACCGGTTTGTGTTTTTATTATTTACGTGAGTTGGAACTACGTCGATAGTGCCTGGAGCATCCGCGAGACTTCGGTAGAATCGCAAGGCATTGCCGCCGTGTTTCTGCTGAAAACACTTATTCCGCTAATGGCCGTGTTACTGCTGGTGCAAGCAGTTGCCGAAATCATTCGTAATGCCTTGCGCTTGAGCGTACAAGACTAAAGACAAAAATAAATGCTGGAACTCATACCCCTGCTGATGTTTGTTACCGTGTGCGCGGTGCTGATGCTCGGCTATCCGGTCGCTTTCAGCTTGGCGGGCACAGCCCTGCTGTTTGCCTTCGGCGGCGTGATCAGCGGCACCTTTGATCTGGCTTTTCTCAACGCCTTGCCGAATCGCATGTTTGGCACCATCACCAACACCACCCTCATTGCAGTGCCCTTGTTTGTGTTGATGGGCGTGATGCTGGAAAAATCGAAAGTCGCGGCACAATTGCTACAAAATATGGCGGCAGCGTTCGGCACCATTCGCGGTGGTATGGGCATCTCTGTCGTGTTGGTGGGCATGCTGCTTGCGGCCAGCACCGGTATTGTTGGCGCTACTGTGGTGACGATGGGCCTGCTATCACTGCCCAGCATGCTTAAACAAGGCTATTCGCCAGCGCTGGCTACAGGCACTATTTGTGCAACTGGCACCCTTGGGCAAATTATCCCTCCCTCGATTGCACTGGTGTTGCTGGGCGATATTTTGTCCAGCGCCTACCAACAGGCGCAGCTAAACATGGGCATTTTTTCACCCAAAACGGTATCGGTGGGGGATTTGTTTGTTGGCGCGCTCATTCCAGGGCTGCTGCTCGTGCTCATGTACATCACTTATCTGTTGGTCTATGCCGCGGTAAAGCCCGATGCCGCACCGGCTGTTGCCCGCAGCCAACTACCACAAACTTCCCGCGCGGAAAAATTGTTAAGCATTATTCCACCCATCTTGCTTATCGTGGTGGTGCTTGGGTCCATTCTGGCGGGCGCGGCAACCCCTACTGAAGCGGCAGGCGTGGGCGCGCTCGGTGCCAGCTTGCTGGCACTATTCAGGAAGCAGATGAATTTCGTTATGTTGAGTGAAGTGGCGCAATCAACCCTGCGTGTTACCTGCATGGTGTTTCTTATCCTCATTGGTGCCGCGGTGTTCTCTCTGGTGTTTCGTGGTTTCGGCGGAGAAGAACTGATTCAAGATTTCTTCGCGCAGATGCCGGGCGGTGTGATCGGCGCTACTTTCGTGGTGATGTTGGTATTGTTTCTGCTCGGCTTTATTCTGGATTTTATTGAAATCACCTTTGTCGTCGTGCCGATTGTCGGACCGATACTGCTTAGCATGGGGCTAGACCCCATCTGGCTAGGAGTAATGATTGCGATTAATCTGCAAACCTCATTTCTAACGCCGCCGTTTGGCTTCGCCTTGTTTTATTTGCGCGGCGTGGCCCCTGACGAAGTGATGACCAGCGCCATTTATCGTGGAGTGCTGCCTTTTATACTGATTCAAATCGCTATGCTGATACTGCTCGCCATTTGGCCATCGTTAGCAACCTGGCTGCCCAGTATTGTTTACGGGAATTAGTTGTGTGCCGCTTGCATAAATCCACTACCCCCTTATGATGAAATCGTTCTTAAACGAATAAGCAGAAATCACCGATGAGCAGCATGACTGAAATGGATACAGCCCCCTCTCCTGCCGGCGAATTGACCATGCAAACGGTCGCCATGCCGAAAGACACCAACGCCAGTGGTGATATTTTCGGCGGTTGGCTGGTTTCGCAAATGGACCTGGCCGCCATGGTCGCCGCGCAGCGTGTTGCCAAAGGCAGGGTAGCCACCGTGGCAATAGACGAAATGAATTTTATGGTGCCGGTCAAAGTTGGTGCTGTGGTGAGCTGCTTCGCCGACATTTCATCAGTTGGCCGCAGTTCCATTCACGTGCAGGTTGAAGTCTGGATTGCAAATCAAGGCTCGACCGAGCTAAACAAAGTGACTGAAGGCATGTTCGTATTCGTCGCTATCGACGACAACGGCCGGACGCGGGCGATTGCGAGCTAGCCGGGACTGGCGCCGTCTTCAGCTTCTAGCTCGCTCCAAATTTCCTCTACCCAAGACTTAATAGTCAACGCTTCCTGCCACCGATCAGATAATTCATAGCCACGCGCGTCGGTGATGGCGTAGCTAGGCGGGCCTAATTCGCAGAGGAAATGTAAGGTGGCATCTGTAGGGTTGCGCTGACGCCAGAGCCGCATGCCGTCTCGCCACCAGTTTTTGAATTGATCTACCCATTCCCTATGTTGTGGGAAGTCGATTTGAATTTGAACTTGTTCTCGATTCGCAACGCGACCCTGGAAACAGTCGGAACGTTGCAGAATGCGGTGCATAAAACCAGCGTCGCGTTCCGAAAGCGGCAGTTCGAATTCTCGGTCCACTACAAAATGCGAGAGATCGGCGCAAAGACGCAGCTCCGGCATGGCATCGAGCACTTGCAGCGTGTAGTAGAGGTCGTTAAGGGTGCCGTTGCGGTGTGTCTCTATCAGCAGGCGCATGTTCATCGCCGCAGCTTCGTCCAGCCATTGATACAGCACTGGTACGGCATCTGTGTAGCTGATCGGCATTACCCCACCAATTACATTCACAATGCAGGCGTTGAAGTCTTTGGCCATTTGCAACACGGGATTGAGCTCAGCAGCGGTATGCGGAAATGCGTTGACCATACAACCGAGATGGTACTTATCAAACAGGGGGCGCATGGGCGCATAGTATTCAAGGTCAGCAACAGCGTAGTCCAGACACATTCCGTGAAAGCCGGCCTCGGCGACCATCGCAAAGTTTTCCTCGTTCGAACGCTCCGGCAGTTTGGGGTGGCGCAACTCCATTGCCCAGTGGGATTGGTAGATCTCTAGTTTTTGCATTTGTTGCCTAGGGCCTGTTAACACTAGTTTCATCGTTACTGCCAGAGGCCATTTTTCGGTCAGCAAGGCAGAAGGAGCGAGGTGTAGTGACTCTACATAAGCGACTGATAACGCCGCTGGGCGAGAAATGGCCTCTGGCCCTGCGGGTTGCGCCAGAAAAAGTGCCACTCTGCGTTGCTTGTCGTTTATTTGGAATGACCAAACCGCGCTCCTCGCGCCTTAATTGGCGCTTTTTCAGACACAACAGTAACGATGAAACTAGTGTTAACAGGCCCTAAAACGAAGTCAGGAAAGACGCGGCGTTACCGCCCACTACTTCCGCGCGCTGAGCCGCCTTCAAAAACGCAGCACCCTCTACTTCCCGCGCCTGCGGCAGGTAAGACCGCACTCGCGCAACACGATGGCGATGAAAAATCAGCAATTGCGGCCACAGTGGAATGATATTAGCGGGGTCATCACCAAACAGTTGTTGATGTAATGCGGGTAGTTCAAACCACGGTGTAGTGGGCTTGGCATGATGGGCGTTGTGGTAGCTAAAATTCAACACCAGCCAGTTAAGCCGTGAATGTTTGAATGAAATCATAGGCGAGAAAGTGTGCGCCTGCTCCCAATCACTGTCCCCTTTGTGTGGCGATCGCTGCCCTTCGAACAGGTTGGTGTGGTAACCATAATCGTGCTGGATAAAGTCCATAAAGCGCAATACAGTGATCATCAATATATAGGCGATAGCGTAAAGCACTGCGACTTTCGGATAAAACCAAC
>JBPCXM010000391.1:0-4549 GCA_051008535.1 Pseudomonadales bacterium
CTACATAACTGTTAATTGATCGCCATCAATACGTTCCGTCGTGCTTGCCAGCAAAATGGGTGTGGTATGTCTGTCGTACGCTGCAGAGTGGCCGGGTTGGAAATAAGAATTCACACTGAAAAGAAACAAATGCAGAAATTATGAGCGAAGTTAAACTCGAGCAGAAAGCGTGGCATATTAAGCTCTGCGATCAGATTCTGGCCGAGCTGCACAGCGTGGCAGCTAGCGGCTTGTCCAGTGACGAAGCCAGGCGGCGCTACGCACAGTATGGCCCCAACCAGCTTACGGAAGCGCGCAGTACCAGTATTGCGACGCTTTTTCTCAATCAGTTTCGCGATTTTATGATTCTGATTTTGCTGCTGGCCGCACTGGTTGCTGGCGTTGTTGGCGAGCTGAAGGACTCGATCGCGATATTGGTTATCGTGGTTTTAAACGCCATCATCGGCGCGGCGCAACAATTTCGCGCCGAGAGCGCCATCGCCGCCTTGCGCAAAATGGCGGCGCCGGAAGCCCACGTGCTGCGCGATGCTTACCACAGCAAGATTGCAGCGAGTGAACTGGTGCCTGGCGATATTGTTGTGCTGGAGGAGGGCGCTATCATAGCAGCGGATTTGCGCCTGTTCGAAACCGTGCAGCTGCAAGTCGATGAATCGGCGCTGACGGGTGAATCGACAGTGGTGGAAAAAACCAGTGCAGCGCTGACAACAGTCGACTTGCCGGTCGGCGATCGACTCAACATGGCCTACAGGGGGACCCGCATTACCCGCGGCCGTGGGCTTGGGATTGTAGTCGCGACCGGCATGCAAACCGAGGTGGGCGCCATCGCGGATTTGCTGACCAGCAGCGAGACCGTCAAGACACCATTGCAGCGACGCCTAACAATCTTCGGTAAACGCCTCGCCGTCGTTGTGCTGCTTATTTGCGCCGTCATTTTTGCAATCGGTTTATTGCGTGGCGAAGCGTGGATACTGATGTTGCTGACCGCGGTGAGTCTGGCGGTGGCGGCCATTCCCGAAGCGCTGCCCGCCGTAGTCAGCATTTCGCTGGCGCTTGGCGCCCACAAAATGAGTGACAAGAAGGCTCTCATTCGCAACCTGCCGGCGGTAGAGACGCTCGGTTCGGTAACCTACATCTGCGCCGACAAGACCGGCACGCTGACCAAAAACCGTATGCAGCTGGAAGCAGTGGTTACACTGCAGGAACGCAGATCTGCACTGACTGGCGGTGATAATGCAAACAGGCTGGATACGCTGTTCGGCCAGTGCATGGCGCTCAACAACGAAGTGCAGGTTTCGGCCGAGGGTACCTGCACGGGTGATCCGACCGAAATTGCGTTGTATGAAGCAGCACAGTCAGCTGGTTTCAACAAGCAGGAATTAGAGAAACGCTTGCCACGCAAAGCGGATTTGCCTTTCTCATCCGAGCGGCAACGTATGAGTACCTTGCACCAAAACGATGCCGGCGTGCTGCTGTTTTGCAAGGGTGCGCCGGAGGCCACTATTCCCTTGTGTGTTGATGCGCTGCCGGCAGCGGGTACAGAAACAACGCAACTCGATGAGCAGTACTGGTACGCAGAGGTCGAACGCCTGACGGAGCAGGGCTACCGCGTGCTGGCGCTGGCTTATTGTCAGCTTACCCAATTACCGAAAGCATTGGCGGAAAATGAAGTGGAATCGGGGCTGACCCTGCTTGGCCTAGCCGGCATGATTGACCCGCCGCGCGACGAAGCCTTCGATGCAGTGGCGGATTGTCTCAGCGCCGGTATCAAACCGGTGATGATCACCGGCGATCATCCGGGTACGGCACGCGCCATCGCTAAACGGTTAGGTATTGTCGACGAAGTCGATAGCGTACTGTCCGGCACGCAACTGCAGGATGTTTCGGAAGAGGCATTGCATCAACAAGTAGGTGATGTACGAGTCTTTGCGCGCGTATCACCGGCGCAGAAGATCCGCATCGTCAAAGCGTTACAACAACAGGGCCAGTTCGTTGCGATGACCGGCGACGGTGTGAACGACGCACCGGCGCTACAGCGCGCGGACATTGGTGTCGCAATGGGCGAGAAGGGCACCGACGTGGCGCGCGAAGCTGCTGCCATGGTATTGCTCGACGACAATTTCGCCACTATTGTCAGCGCCATCCGCGAAGGCCGCAGAATTTTCGACAATATTCGCAAGTTCGTTAAATACACGATGACGTCCAATATTGGCGAGATCTGGACCTTGTTTTTGGCGCCTTTCTTTGGTTTGCCGCTACCACTGTTACCGATTCATATACTGTGGATCAACCTCGTGACCGACGGCTTGCCGGGGTTGGCCTTAACGATGCAACCCGAGGAAAGTGGCATCATGCAGCGCCGACCGCGGCCACCGAGCGAGAGCCTGTTCGCGCATGGCATGTGGCAGCATATGCTGGTCATCGGTTTGTTGATTGGCGCGGTCTCGCTGGGTTCACAATACTGGGCCATACGCGAGGGCCTGCACTGGCAGACCGTTGTCTTTACCGTGCTCACTTTTTCGCAGTTAGCACATGTGTTAGTGATACAGGATGATCGCGATTCGTTATTCAATACTGGAATTTTACATAACAAAACACTGTTGGGCGCCGTGTTTCTTACGATTGCCTTACAACTCGCCATCATTTACCTGCCCTTCATGAACCCGATATTCCGTACAGCACCACTGACCCTCGCCGAACTGATGCTGTGTTTAACGCTGCCCTTAGGCATCGTCGCGGCGGTAGAAGTTGAGAAATGGTTGATCAGAGGGGGCCGGATTTACAACTCGGCGCCACAAATGAGGAGTGCATAACGAAATGGCAATGATAAAGCATGTCGTGCTCGACGTATTGAAACCGCACCTGCCCAATACGCTGGATTTCGCCTTGGCGCTTGCCGATCAGTTGGCCGACAGTCGGGTTGAAGTCACCGTGATCGAGATCGATGAGCAAACCGATTCGCTGGAAGTGCGCATTGACTCCCGGGCAATTGATTTCGACGCGGTAGCTGAGGTCATTACCGGGCTAGGCGCTTCAATCCACAGCGTCGATAAAGTGGCAGTCGTGTCAGACGGATTTATCCCAGCGAGCGAATAAGGATTTAGACCTAGGATGTCATGCGCCTGTTCAACACATTAAGCAGCCTACTCAACCTCGGCTCAGCCCGCGGTCTTGCGCGGCGCTATTTCGTTGTTAATGGTTTCGACGGCGCGCTCACGATGCTGGGTTTGGCCACCGGTTTTTATATTGGTGATCAAACCAGCCCTGCCATAATGCTCGATGCCTGCCTCGGCGCGGCGGTGGCCTTATTTATGAGCGGCAGCAGCAGCGCTTATATCAGCGAAGCCGCGGAAAAGCGCCGTGAACTGTCGCAGCTCGAACAATCTATGCTGGTTAACCTTGACGACACAAAGCACGGCGACGCGGCGCGCAAAACACCCGTAATCATCGCCGCGGTAAATGGTTTGTCGCCGCTTTTAATTTCGCTGCTAATCATCACCCCCTTGTTTATTGCGCGAGCCGGCTGGATGGCGGCCTCCTTCGCTCTCCCGACGATGATAATGCTTGCGCTACTGCTCATCTTCGCGCTCGGTGTATTTTTGGGCAACATCAGCGGCCGCTTCTGGTTGTACGCTGGCATGCGTGCGTTAGGTATTGCAGTGTTGACTATCGCGCTGATTTATTTGTTGAAGTTATGGTGAGAATCTTTGTACGCTACACACCAGGTCACTAGGTAAGCAAATCGCTGATGCACAGCGGTATCCAGTATTGTTGATTGCATTATCGCACCTTAGCTGTGTCTGCCGAGCTTACCTGGCGGAATAGTTGCGTTATTTTGTTGGAGCACAACATGACAGCTACTGAAGCAGTACGACCCAATATAGTTATTCCGTCCTACTTTCAGTGATACTAGGCACAGCTGGCAGGTAGCTGTCAGTGAGAGCGGGACATGCACCCGCGGAAGTGATCGAAGAAGCTGCATAGAGCGACAGCTATTCCTTTACGGCCGGCAAGGCACTGGGGAGCCCTGTGAGATCGTAGTGCAGCCGCATATAGGAGCGAAATTGATTTGAATCAATTACGAGCTAAGTGATTCAGCATACCTTATAGAATGGATGAGCAGTCGAGCTGCGTTGCTTTTTCTCGTAAACAAACGCAAGGTCGACACAATACGGAGTAAATCTGCTTGATTAGATTCTATAAGAATGTGAGTGCAGCTTTTTTGCTGTTGACAT
This sequence comes from Pseudomonadales bacterium, assembly GCA_051008535.1. GTDB lineage: Bacteria > Pseudomonadota > Gammaproteobacteria > Pseudomonadales > JAUIET01 > JBBKXJ01. The sequence continues at coordinate 4,233 of JBPCXM010000391.1, forward strand.
CGATTGTTCTTGCACAAGGCTCTGAATCAATTGACGCGCGTTTAGTTGGCGCCTGGGAAGGCTCTCGAATCACCGAGACTGCGTGTGATTCGTATATTTGGCGGGTCGACAGAAGCGACGATGGCAAGTATGTTGTCGATTTTTTCGCAGATCCTGAAATGACAGATCGTATCACGCGAGAAGAAGGTACATGGTGGTCGAAAGATGGGGTCTTCTATGAGCAGTCGGCAGCGCAAAAAAATTCGCTCAATGCCTTTAGGTATAGGTCAAAAGGCGCCGACGAAATTTATTTCGAATACATAGCACAGGAAAATGTA
>JBPCXM010000392.1:0-5351 GCA_051008535.1 Pseudomonadales bacterium
GGCTTCGATAACAACAAGATCGTGTTGCGCGTTTTTTTTGATACCGGCGGCGGCAGCGGCCAATCGAACACCGGGTACCGGCTTGCCTGCCGCAAGAACATCGATGATCATGCTTTTACGGTCCGAGGATTTTAGATTTTACCGTGACACTGTTTGAATTTTTTGCCGGAGCCGCACGGGCAGGGTTCGTTGCGGCCTACTTTGCGTTCTTCGCGTTTGAACGGAATTTTCGGTTCAAGGATAGACGCCTCCGATGGCGGAAGGCGATCGCCGCGAGAAACGCCCTCTTCCTGCATAGCCGACGCCTGGTCGTGATGAAATTCCACTTTCTCCTTCGCCGCTGCCTCGCGCCGCTGCCGTTCAACGGCAACGACATCCTCCTCGCGTTGAATTTCTATGCGTGACAAAAACTTCACGACTTCGTGCTTAATCTCATCGAGCATGGACTCGAATAACTCAAACGACTCACGTTTGTATTCCTGCTTTGGGTTTTTCGCGGCATATGCGCGAAAGTGGATACTTTGGCGTAAATGGTCCATGGTCGCCAGGTGCTCTTTCCAATGGGTGTCCAGAACTTGCAACATAATGTGTTTTTCGAACTTGCGAATGTCAGGTCCAAGATCGGATGTTTTACCTTCATAGGCGGCTTTTACGTCTTCGCGAATCTTGTCCCTTAGGCCGTCTTCATCATGTTTCTTGTCAGCATCCAACCATTCTTGCAATTGCAGGTCTACGGTAAACTCGGCCTTAAGTTGCTCTTCCAGGCCTTTAACTTCCCATTGTTCCTCCAAGCTCTGGCGAGGAACATAGGTCTCGACGACATCATTGACTACATCTTCACGGATGGCGGTAATCATGTCATAGATGTCATTAGACTCCATGACATCAGTGCGTTGCTGATAAATAACCTGGCGTTGTTCGTTGGCCACATCATCGTATTCAAGTAGCTGCTTGCGAATATCAAAGTTACGTCCTTCCACCTTTCGCTGCGCTTTTTCAATAGCATTACTCACCATGCGATGCTCGATTGCTTCGCCTTTTTCCATACCCAACGCCTGCATAAAATTCTTCACCCGGTCAGAGGCGAAGATACGCATCAGGTTGTCTTCGAGCGACAAATAGAAGCGCGTTACGCCAGGATCGCCCTGCCGGCCCGCGCGACCGCGTAGTTGGTTGTCGATGCGACGCGACTCGTGCCGCTCGGTAGCCAGGATATGTAAGCCACCAGCTTCCAGCACTTGGTTGTGACGTTCTTGCCACGCCTGGGTGACCGCATGTTCATCAGCTTCGGTTGGATTACCCGGTTGCGACAGCTCGGCTTCGAGGTTGCCACCTAACACAATATCTGTGCCGCGACCGGCCATATTAGTAGCGATGGTAATGGCGCCGGGACGACCTGCCTGGGCAATGATTTCAGCCTCTTTTTCATGAAACTTGGCGTTTAGCACCTTATGCGGCAGTTTCTCTTTCTCCATCACTTTCGACAATTCTTCAGAGTTTTCAATGGACGCGGTACCGACCAGCACTGGACTACCCTGCTCGATGCATTCTTTGATATCGGTCACTATTGCGTCGAATTTTTCTTCTTTAGAAAGGTATACCAGGTCGTTCAGATCTTTTCTAATGGTCGGCATATTGGTGGGCACAACCACCACTATCAAACCATAAATTTGGTTGAACTCGAAAGCTTCGGTATCCGCCGTGCCGGTCATACCTGACAACTTGTTGTACAAGCGAAAATAATTCTGGAAGGTGGTAGACGCCAACGTTTGGCTTTCGCTCTGAATCGCCACACCCTCTTTCGCTTCAATAGCCTGATGCAGCCCTTCGGACAAGCGTCGGCCTTGCATGGTGCGCCCGGTGTGTTCGTCGATGAGAACGACCTGACCATCCTGCACAATGTATTCAACATTGGCTTGAAATAGCACGTGAGCGCGCAACGCCGACTGCACATGATGCAATAAATTCAGATTGACGGCGGAATACAAATTCTCGCCCTCTTGCAGCAGGCCATGCTTGATTAGCAATTCTTCAACATACTGGTGTCCATTCTCCGTCAGCTCTATTTGACGTTGTTTTTCATCCAGCGTGTAGTGTCCGTCACCATCACCCAGGTCTACCTGCAAATCCTTAATGAAAGCGTTGATACTCTTGTACAGTTCGGAACTGTCTTCGGCCGCGCCGGAAATGATCAGCGGCGTGCGCGCCTCATCGATTAAGATAGAATCCACTTCGTCGACAATGGCAAAATTGGGCTTGCCTTGCATGCGGTCTTCTTTCGCAAATGCCATGTTGTCACGCAGATAGTCGAAACCGAACTCATTGTTAGTGCCATAAGTGATGTCGGCGGTATAGGCCGCGCGCTTGCTTTCGGCATCTTGATTAGAAAGGATGGTGCCAACCTGCAAATCCAGAAACTCGTAAATGGGTCGCATCCAGTTCGCATCGCGACCGGCCAGGTAGTCATTAACCGTCACCAGATGCACGCCGTCACCGCTGAGTGCGTTCAGGTAAGCTGGTAGTGTGGCGACCAGGGTTTTGCCCTCGCCGGTGCGCATCTCAGCAATTTTACCCTCATGCAATACGATGCCGCCGATCATCTGCACGTCGAAATGCCGTAGACCCAAAGTACGCTTGCTTGCCTCGCGCACACAGGCGAAAGCTTCGGGCAGAATATCGTCAAGACTCTCGCCCTTTTCGATACGGTCTTTAAATTCTGCTGTTTTGTGCTTTAGTGCGTCATCGCTTAACTTTTCAAGTTCTTCTTCCAGTACGTTAATGCGCTTGACGATTTTACCCATGCGCTTAACTTCGCGATCGTTTTTGCTGCCGACGACAGCTCTTAGCATCTTTCCAATCATAAAAATGTGTGTTCGCTATAGGATTGAGGTGCAATTCAGCGAGGCATTATACGCCAGCTTAACGCGCGTGCTTGCAACGCCGAAGAAATTTTGTGGCAGGTACTGCGTAGGGGCAAACAGGCCAGCTGGTCTGTTTGGTTTGACCACCAGATTACGGAATAAGTTTAAAGTAAAGCGAATTGCGCGGAATTGCGCAAGTGAAAAACTAACTTTCTTAACTTTCTCGGCGCGCGCGTTTTATGTAAGCGAGGGGATTGACCGATTTGCCACCTTTCAATACCTCAAAGTGTACGTGCGGTCCTGTGGAACGACCACTGCTGCCCATTTTGGAAATGACTTGGCCTTGTTTAACGATGTCGCCAGGACTGACTAAAATTTCAGCATTGTGCGCATAGCGCGTTGTGTAGCCGTTAGCATGGCTGATTTCGACCAACTGACCATAGCCACGTCGCTTACCGGCCCGCGTCACGACGCCTGAACCAACCGCGACAACATCACTGCCCCGCTTGCCGGCAAAATCAATGCCTTTATGCCAGGCTTTATGCCCTTTGAACGGATCGGTGCGGTAACCGTACGAAGAAGACATCCAGCCTTTGAGTATAGGCCGACCGGCGATGAAAACTTCATTGCGCAGTTTGCGCTTCGCCAACAAATTTTCCATGATTTCGAGCTGTTGTTCACGCAGTTCAATCTGATCGGCAAGTCCGTCAAGGGTCTTCAGAAATTCCGGTGGTTGCATCGCTTCTTCAAGACCAATGCTCTCCGGACCACCAACCGCTGGCTGCACGCTAAAATCAAACTCGGATTTATCCAATTTGGCCATGCCGGCCAGGCGTTCAGCGAGCGCATCGAGTCGCATCAGGCGTGACTGCAGTTGCGCAGTCCGCACTGCCAGTGCTTCAATTCTCGCTTCACTAGCGCGTCTGACGCTGCCTATCTCAGCTTTTTGGGTCGCAATATTTTCCTGCCATTGTTCCACAAGCGCCGGATTCGCCGCATTTTTCTGCAGATAATTCGTCCAGCTATACAAACCAAGCACCGCAAGTACGAAAAATAGTCCCGCAGCGGCGAGCACTGAGTTCATCGACAGTGCAACGGTTTTGGGTTGTTTGCAGCTGCTGCTGACGAAAATAATCCGCATAGAGTGCTTACCTGCTGACGGCGTATAAAACGGAACTATGTCACAAAACGCAACATAAACCTGTTTGAAATTCAGGCATTAATACCAGAATTGCGTTGCTACTTTTTTATTATAGTCTTAATCGGTTATTCAGCAACCAGTATGCATAAAATATAATCAGTTGAGTGTTAGGCGACCAACGGTCTAGACAGCGAGCACAGGACCAGCGTATGAGATCGGCGCTACGGCGTCGTCATCGAATGTGACAATTTCCCAGGCATCAGTTTGCGCGATCAGAGCACGCAGTGCGGCATTATTAAGCGCGTGGCCAGACTTATGCGCACGAAACTCACCAATCAGACTATTGCCAAGTAAATATAAGTCACCGATAGCGTCCAGCACTTTGTGCTTCACAAACTCGTCTTCATAACGCAAACCGTCTTCGTTCAAAATACGGTATTGATCAACGACGATGGCGTTGTCCATGCTGCCACCCAGCGCCATACCTTGTGAGCGCAAAAATTCGATTTCATGCATGAAGCCGAATGTTCGAGCACGGCTGACTTCTTTAACGAATGAGGTCGTAGAGAAATCGACTTCGGTGTCAACCGTGCGATTGTTGAACGCCGGATGATCGAAGGAAATCGAAAAATTCACCTTAAAGCCGTCAAACGGCGTGAAGGTTGCGGATTTATCGTCTTCCGATACGGTCACCGGACTGGTAATGCGGATGAATTTCTTCGCCGCTTCTTGCTCCTCGATACCGGCAGATTGAATCAAAAATACAAACGGGCCAGCGCTGCCGTCCATGATCGGCACTTCCTCGGCGCTGAGTTCAACAATGGCATTGTCAATACCCAGGCCCGCCATGGCAGACATCAAGTGCTCGACCGTTGATACTCTTGCTTCGCCATCGACCAGCACAGTTGAAAGCTTCGTCTCACCGACATTTTCCGCGTACGCAACAATCTCGGTAACCGGGTCTAGATCGACACGGCGGAATACAATTCCGGCGTCGATGGGCGCAGGGCGCAGCGTTAGATACACTTTTTTACCCGTGTGCAGACCTATCCCGGTCGCTTTGATTGAATTGCGTAACGTACGCTGCCTGATCATTCCGAACCTTCCTTTACTCTAGCGCAAAGAGGGTGGCGCATTAGTGTACCTCGTCACTCATACTGTAACATTTAGAGCCATCCAAATCGCTCGCCGCAAGGCGCGATTTCGCAGGCAATGTAGGCCACATTGTCAAGAAGCGGGCCAACTAGGCCTGCAAAAACGCGCCTTGCTGCTGGCCCTTGGAGCCTCGCTAAATGTTACAGTATGAGTAACGAGGTACACCGGCAAACCGCATGCGCCAACATCAAGCC
>JBPCXM010000393.1:0-6673 GCA_051008535.1 Pseudomonadales bacterium
TGACTCGGACTTTCTCCCCCAGTTCACCTCGAAGGGAAAGATTTTATCTTTAGACAAGAGCAAGCCATCGCGTTCAAAGGCTTGCTCGACCACCGTTGGATCGTTCTTGCTGGCAACGGCAATCAGAATGCCGGAATCTGCCAGGGCTGCAAGCAACTGCTGATACAGACCGTGTATCTGGCTGTTTCTCTCTAGACTCCAGGATACCCCATCGATACCGACTTCTCCCACTATTCCGTCCCAGAATGTGTCATCCAGATCCGTAATCAAGCCTTTTTTAGGTTGAGCTGGACGGATGAGACGGGCGAGTAGTTTGGCGACCGTAGAGGCGTGCGGGATGGTATAGGGAAAGCCGGCGTGTAGCTCAGCCTTCACATCGGCTCGTCCCGTCACTGGAGAGCGCATGTCCAGTTTCTGCGAATTCACGATCCGGCAATTGCGTTCGCCAACTAGGTTCAAAGCGATTTGATTAATGGACTCCTGCAACCGAAACTCGAAATCACCTGCCTGATCGCTAGCCATGTATCCAACTGGTGGTAGTGGCAGCGTCGGCAGTGAAAGTGCCACGGGCTTGCTCCGGGAAACTTCCGAGAGCACAAGTGTGAGCCGCCTAGCAGCAGAATTAACGTTGTTAACGATGTCAGGTAGCTTTTCTGGCGACCAACCACCCAGACGACGAAGTCCCAGCCGTGGGTCCAGATCCGGCCACTCGATAATAACCGCCACCGCGCGGCTGGATGAATCGCGGGCCCGCTCCAGATTACCCCACAGGTCGCCGTAGTTACCCGTTGCTATATTCACCACCTTGCCGTCGCCACACTGAATCAAGTGTGCCTGGAAGAGTGTTTCCAGGTGCAGCGGCATGAAGCCCACGGCGAGGTATATTTCCACTGCGTCTGTGCTTGTCTCCCTGGCACCATGGACGACCCTGAGAGCTTCACTCAACTTCATGCTGCTCACACCCCGATAAAAACAGTTGCCATCAAAAATTCATCCACCATTCACCCTCCAAACGTGTCAGCCACGCATCCCCGTCCAAAACACTTCGTAGTAAAGCGGGATTCTTGCTGTGTACTACAGTACAAGATCCCGCATGAGTCAGTATTCCGGGAGGCTGCGTGACCGTTAGAAGATGCTCGGGATGCAACCTCCCCGAAACAGCGAGGGAGCCTTGCTTCCAGGCATCATAGTACAGATGCTTAAACACAAGGCTGCTTTCTGCCGGATGGCTACCAACCTGTATCGTTTGTGCGATCCCCCCTAGTGCTGTTAAATATAGATACCAGCCGACCAGCCGACCATCAACACTACGCAAGACAACCCGGCGCAAGTCGCTGTCAGCTAACCTAGATTCCAGCCTTTGGAACAACCACTCCAAGGTACGCGATTCGTAGGATGGCGACAAAGAATAGCGGGAGCCCAATTCCTGATAGCATTCCAACAATCCAGGTACATCCAGCTCCCGTTCTTCCAGGTCTGGTCTGGTCTGGTAGAACGGGTTCCGTTCTGAACGTACAAGACTTGAATCTACAGCCATACAGAAAGGTTGCGCTGCTGTAGCAAGCGCCGCAAGTACACGCGAAGATCTAAAATATCTTAGCGCCAGGCGACTGGGACGCAGCGGGCGTGTCCATATCAGGCTCTGGAGACTCGCCGTAGTCCCACCCAGCATTATCCACATTTTCTTCGCGCTTGAGTTGACAACGTCAGTGAAACTCAAGTCCTGGGGACCGGCCAAGAATGTTCTCAAAAGTGGGAACCCACACATCCCGCGGTATTCCGGATCAGCCATTAATTGGGTGGGAACAGCCATCCATAAAGGGTTTTCCTTATAGTGAACCGGTCTTACAATGGTTCCGAGAAAGCCGACAATGGCGCCGTTTCCTGCCATGTAGACGAGTGAAGGAATGTCGTCGTTGTGCCACGGGTTGCGAAAGAACATTTCCTGAAAGTAAGTTTCCAACTCCATTATCGACCCATGCGCAGAGCGCGTGAAGCATTTTCCGCGCAGCCGAACAACTTCCGGAATATCAGCCTCAGTGAATCGCCTAATTTGTGCCATCGAAGTTCCGAAATCTGCGCAGGTGATTTAGGATTTCCGGCGCAGACTTATTACCTTCGATTGCACCGATGTTACGTACCATGGCAGCACGCCAGTTATCCGGATCGTAGTGAAAACTGTAAAAAGCTCTGTGTTTAGGCATTCCTATAATCCCTACTCAGCGAACGTAAAAACACACATAGAGCGCTAATATCCTTGCCAAGTGCTTCGGATGTAGTAGGTACACTACCGCCTATATTAACGTTTACTTTATTGCTACCATACCGTTGCTGGTCTCTTCTTTCTGCATACCAAGTTGCAGCTCTCCACTTTGAATTGGCTCGCGCGAGGGGAAAGTGTTCTGTTGCATTATCTATCTCTTCTAACGCTTCCGCCAGCATATTATCTATACAAAGCTGCCTAAGTTCTTGGTACTCATCACCAAGTGACATTAACCAAGTATTCAGAGTTCGTTTAGTAATGCCGTGGCTTTTAGCTATCTGTTCTAAGGTGTGATTCTTTAGGATACGTTCTTTAGCATCTGCAAGAATAAGTTCTTTACGTTTTAAGGGGATTAGTGTCATTGCTTTTATGTATATAAATAGAAATATTATTCTCGCATAAATATGGAAAAGAAATATTATCTTTTTATATGAATGTCTGCTCAGGTACGTATTTAGAGAAACCGGGCTTATGGATACGAAGTAATAATATTTAACGGAATGCTAGTCGGTTGTAGGGTTGTACGCTATTTTTCTTTTAAATAAAAGATGAACCCAAGTGGGATGAGCTTTGCAAAAAAGATTCTGAATATAGTCTAGAAAAAAAAGCACTTATAAAACATATTTCCTGAAAAAAAGATCTTTGAGGTGGAAGTTTTAATTTTTCTCCGCGATGAATACATGTTTCGACATTTCAGTGTTGCCCCCAAAGTTGCCCTATAAAATGCTAGATTCAATGGGATGACATGGGACCATATTGGACTAGAGGGATGAATCAACGTTCAGCTGAACACCGCATACTTTTTTAGATTTATTTAAGATAGGGGGTACACCTAGTCTTGGAATGACCCCGCCCCCTGTTCGGTCAGTTCAACCTCTTTTCGGAGCGAATCGATACAGAACTTCGCTGCCCAATTTAGATACTCGTAATTTCCATAGGTCCCGGAGATCGGGAAGGAGCCGCGTACTCCGCCGACGAGATCGGGATCACCCTTGACCGCGATTGTCCGTCGAACATATGAGTTGACTTTTCGACCCGCATCAAAATACCGAGTATCACCCGTCCAGTCGAAAAGTAGAAACCAGCAATAGGCGATTTGGACGGAACCGGTCAAGCAGACCCAATCTACTACAGGGCGCCAATGACTGTTGAAACGGCCCGCTAGAAAACCGTCGCTTTTGACGCAGTGGATCAGCGCATCCGCTGTCCGAACGCCCGCGTCAAAGAAAACCTCATCCTGGCTGAGTCGGTACGCCTCCAAAACACCGCGCAGGGCGTAGCCGATTGTGTGGGTCAATGGCCGTATTGGGTCGTTCAGGCAGCAATCACGGAACCAGCCATTGTCCTGTTGCTTAGTCAGGGACCAATGGACCTGTTTCAAGCCTGCCTCCCCGTATCCTATGCCCGGAGAAACACGCTCGGCTTCGAAGAGGCCCCAAGATACGTGAGTCTCATAAGCCTTTTCGCCGATCTTCGTGGACGGTGCCGGAAATCGACGCCAGCATCCGTCGACGTCCTGAGTCTCCACGAGCCATGTAGCGGCACGGTGCATCGCGGACAGATAATTTTCTTTGCGGCTTGCGCAAGCGCCAGCCGCGAGACCGAGAAGGATCTGGCCCGTGTTGAAGGTAACCGGCACAACCGGCTTAGTCGTTACCAGTCCACCCTGGAACGCGCCATCCGGCAACTGAATAGCGACCAGCCAGTCGAGCATGCTCTCGGCACGCCTGCGCAGCGCAGCATCGTCCTGGATCTTAGCTTCGGCGAGCATCGTCGGAACGATATAGCCAGTGGTTTCCGGGTAAGAAGGTCCCCAGCCATTCACAAGACTAAAGTGCCGAGAGACTCCACCGTCCGCCGTCGCCGAGCAATCCTGGGCCCGGCCGATCCAAGAGAGGTTCGCCAAGATCGCTGCCTCCGGCCCGGGGTCAAAGGCCGGTACCCCAACGAAATCCTGGCGCTCGGCCTTTCGCGCCCGCTCGGGCAGATTTCGTCTTACCTGAAAAGTACGATACTTTTGTATTACCGGTTCAGGCAAAATTGTCTTGATGATATGCTTAAACTTCATTAACATTTTTTAAAGCCTTCACTCTTGGTTCATATAACTTCAACGTTAACGCCTCGGTTTAGACATTCTCGTGCCGGGCTTCGCAACTATTCTATCACTGCCACACGAAGGCGAGGAAGACGATGGCCCCGCCAAGTCAGGGAAGCGTGTGCGCTCAGGCAAGGTAGCCGGAGGCGGCGTATAGACCCACGTCTCTGCAATCCAACTTTTTCTATACCACGCTGGGATGCATGATTGTCCGAGCCGGTCATCATAAATAGCTTCGTGATTCCGCACCGAAATGCGATCGCGCTTAGTTGCCTGACCAGCAAGGGATAGAAATCCTTACTACGGAACTGCAAGCCTGTAACACAATGTGTAATCTCTGCTTCATCGGCTCGAAGCTTCAGGTTTCGCACCGGATTTCTCTTATCATTCGCCTCATCGATCAGCCAAGCAATGTGCGCGAGCTCGCCGCCGACGTAAAGACCCCAAGCGCGATTGAATCCAAGAACACGTCGCTTGCCCGCGCTAAACCCAAACTCACGGTGCTGTTCAAGGCTCAAAAGCTCTTAATCCGATAGTTGGCGAAGCTCAATGCCCTTGGGTAGTGGTTCGACGTCGTGAGCCTGTAATTCAGCGAAATAAACTACATAGTACTCGACTGGGTAAGCCTTTGCAGAAAACCTTTGGGGTCCCGTCGCATCAACCGGAGTGCCCAATGAGCACGATATAGGATCGGAGGGACAAGTGAAAATATGGCCGCTTCGAGCCGCCGTTCGACCGCACCGAACCCTTTCTTAAAACGGTATAATCCTGGATTTTCGGGTTCTGCTCCACCAAGATTCAGTTCCCGGAAACCATCCTCACTAAGCAACTCAGCAGCCGAATAAACAAGAAAGAGAGAAGCGCCGAGTTCCATGCCTTTTGTAGACGTTCCAGCCGAATGGTAATATCCTACCTTGGACGATTTCAGAATGAAGATCGAGGATAAGATTTGCGCCCCGGCGTAGGCCTGAAAGAACTCGCCCACTGCAGTCTCGAGCATCGCCCGCATGACACTTTCCTTAATCACCCCCGAAACATTCTCGCCGCGCTCTTCTCGTCGAGCCATCGAGGAACCCATTAGCTCGAGATGCGGGGCGATCGCATTGGGTTCGCTAGTGCGTTTGAATGCTACACCAGCCTTGCGGGCGCGATTTATGTTGCGTTTGTGATTGCTGCTGAGCTTGAGACTATCGAGGTTATCGAGTTCAATGATAAATTCGAACCGGTTTTTTTTCTCCAACAGGCGGCCGATTGTCGGAAGCACGACCTTCGAGGAGCCGAAACTACCGAGAACAAGTTGCCAGACCCGATGGCACCGGCAAAACTCACTGAGCCCAGCAAAAAATTGCTCGGCGTCGGGCAGGGATGGAAGCGAAGGAATTTCGACTCGCTTTCCTAGCCAGCCGCTAGTAAGAAAAGCAGCACAGCCAGCGACCATAGTTTCCCCTTGGTACAGTCCTAGGACAAACGGCGTCGCGCCTAGTTGTTTTTGAGCGAGTATATACTCTTCTGTATTGTGAGGAGCAAAGGGCTCGAGTTGGGCCATTCGTGCTGTGTGTTCCGGGCATGGATAGGGTATTGCCGAAAATGTTAGAACGCTTCTCACCATGGCCAAAGCATATTGGAGTTAATTAACAGTGACATAAGCTATTATATTTTACAGTGTATCTGGTTAATAGATCTGGCAAGCAATTTTAGAAAACATCTTTTAATAGTAGGAATATCAACTCTTGTAACGGATGAATTTGATTAAGCTGTCGTCAGTGGTGATAGTATACCGTCGAAGTCAAAGAGATAAAGAATCATCGTAATTTAACCAATGTACCTTTATCGTATTTTTTTACGAAATCTACAACAGACTGATCAATATTTTCATAGGGCAACTCTATTATTGCAATACATCTATATGTTTTATAACCGTCATCGCCTAAATTCATATCTGGGATACATAAGCCCCAACCAATATGAGACAGAAGCGGAAAAAATGAAAAAAGCATCTTAATCAGGTTGTCCGGAATTAGTTGACCATGTCAGTGAATTACTATGTCTAAAGATAAAAGTAACTTAAATTTCAGAAATTGTTTTCACGGAGTTATCTGTGAGTAATAATAATTCTAAACAAGCGTTTTGGGTCTTATTTGGTAATCTGTCGGCTTTCATATTTAGCATTGTTAGCGCAATGATCTTGAGTCGTTACTTTAATAAAGTTGATTATGGAACGTATAAACAGATACTTTATGTTTATAATTCTTTACTAGTTATTTTTACATTAGGCCTACCAAGAACTTATTCATTCTTTCTACCAAGGGTACCTA
>JBPCXM010000394.1:0-5160 GCA_051008535.1 Pseudomonadales bacterium
GGCTGGATACTGCCGGGCATCGCTGGGGGCATATCCAATTCCGCTGGATCTGGTTTGAAGACAAACCTAAACCATCTGTTAGCTTGCTTAAACGCGATGAGCTTCGCCAACATCTGCCTGCGTCGCACCCTTCTACCTCTGCAGCAGAAAGAAAAGCGGTTATCGCCAGACGCCAGCAACATCTGGTACGCAGATACCGGACCTATTGACATCGGCCCGACAAACTATCGATATAGAGTAAAACAGTAGCGAGAATTTAAAGATGGGCTCACAAAGAGTAGCAATGGTAACCGGTGCCAGCCGAGGTATAGGCAAGGCCACAGCACTTGCGCTGGCGGAAGCGGGTTTCGATCTCGTGCTGGCTGCGCGCTCGATAAGTGCGAATCATCGGGCTGAAGAAAATGTGTTGGGCGCAGACGGTAAACCCTTACCGGGCACGCTGGAAGAGACCGAAGCCGAAGTGCGCTCGCTGGGTAGAGAAGCCTTGTCTGTCCCTTTGGATTTGTTAGATAGAGATAGCATTGATAGCGCTATTGCAGCGGCAATTTCAACATTTGGACATATCGACGTGATAGTCAATAACGCAATGTATCAAGGGCCAGGCTTAATGGCGGATTTCCTTAGCGGTGACTTTGACGGGCTTGAGAAGACGTTCTATGCCAACGTACTTTCACAGGTTTATATCGTAAGAGCGTTGTTACCCAACATGTTAGAGAGACAATCCGGTATTGTTGTAAATCTCACGTCCGCTGCAGGCATGGTTGATCCGCCACTCAAACTTGCGCAAGGAGGATGGGGTTTCGCTCATGGTGCGACTAAGGCTGCTTTGCATCGTATGGCTGGGTACGTGCATCGGGAGTACGGTGACCAAGGTATAAGGGCATATAATTTGGAGCCTGGTTTGGTGAGGAGCGAATCCATGATGGCCGTTTTGGGAGAAGTTTCAGAACTGGAAAAAACGGGAGTCAAGTCGGCGCCTTGTTCCGTGCCTGCAGCCGTTATCAGATGGCTATGCACACAACCCGAGGCAGAATCTATGAGCGGGGAAAATATTTTTGCCCAACCGTTTTGTAAGGAGAAGCAACTTGTGCCCGGTTGGCCGGAAGCGTGATTGTCGCGCGCACAAACTTATCGATAGTTACCCGATGATGCGGAGATAAACCATGCAAACAGAGAAATTACAGATTGGCATAATCGTTGAAAATCTTGAAACAGCCATCAACAAAGCCGAAGAGCTTTTTGCGATTACTCCGTGGCGCACGCTGGATGTACCCGAGGCCGGCGTGCAAGCTGCAGTCGCCGACTGGGCGGGCGTAGAGATTGAGCTTATTGTCGCAGCAAATGATAAAACTCGCGAGGAGCACCAGCGGATGCTCAAGGGTAAGGCGGCCAGGTTTACCCATGTGGGCGCCTACGTGAAAAATAAGGACGCGGAAGTGGCACGTTTGGAAGCATTGGGTGTGCCGGTACTCTACAGGGATACGGGTGATGAAGATCTACGAACTGCTATGGTCGATGTGCGTAATGAAGCGGGTTATCTACTGGAATTGCTTGAGCGCGTTTCCTAGCCGCGCTGGTCGAGCTTATGTTCCGCAGCGAGAGCCCATGTTAATCACTTACCTGTACTAATTTAACTAACTCATAGAGGGAAGCACCATGAAACTAATCGATTTTAAGGGCGACAGCGTTGTGATTACTGCCGCCGGTAGTGGCATTGGTCGTGCCAGTGCAGAGCTTTTTGCCAGCCTCGGCGCTTCTGTAGTAGTCAATGACATTAACGCCGAGCTGGCGCAAGCCACCGTTAACAGTATCAAAGAAAATAGTGGCGAGGCGATTGTGTTTGCTGGAGATATTACCAACTCCGCAACGATCGATGAGATGGTGACGCTGGCTTGCGATACCTACGGCAGGCTGGACGTTATGTTTAATAATGCTGGCGGTTCGTTTCCCACACCGATGCTGGATATTGATGTAGATGAATACCGGCGCATTATGGCGTTAAACATTGACGCGACGTACTTTGGCACCATAGCTGCGTTGAGGGTAATGGTGCCCCAGGGAAGCGGCTGCATTTTGTCGACGACCTCGGGCGCCGGTTTAGGCGCAATGCCCGGTCTGGGTGTCTATGGTGTGGCCAAGGCCGGAGTGATATCCTTGATGCGCAGTGTCGCTGCGGAATATGGTCGTCAAGGTATTCGCGCCAACAGCATTTCACCAGGAGCTATGGAAACCCCCGGGCTCGTCAGCTGGCTGGAAACCCTGCCTGGTGGTGTCAAGGGCTATAATGATGCACAACCCCAGGGACGATTGGGGCGACCAGAAGAAATTGCCAATGCCGCGGTATTTCTGGCGTCGAAGGGTGCGAGCTTCATCAATGGTGCTTGTTTGCCGGTCGATGGCGCAGTGCATTCTACTCTTTGGAATCCACTATAACTGTAGAGAGACGTCTTTGACCCAGAAATATCGCCACGATAACAACAGGAGAGATCACCATGCGCAATAAACTGCACTCAACCCTGCTGGCCCCAGTTTTCAGCTTATTCATGCTGACTGGCTGTGGTAGTAAGGACGAGCAGGCGGCCACCGACCCCGAACCTGCTAGCACTCCGAGTTCTACTACCACTTCCAAGTCGATCGCCGATCCCAACTATGTACCACCCAATCCCTACCTGGCGGATTCGGTACTACCGGTAGGCCACGTGAACTCAGCCCAGTCCACCGGCGTGGACCACGCGGGTCCCTCCGGGCCTTCTGAAACACTGTCCCAGGAAAATGACGGCTTGACCTATACCCACCTGGGGCCTGGGCATTTCGGTTTTGCCATCTCGCCCCCTTATCCTAACCGCAAGCGGGTTATCTGGAGCAACGGTGCCGACCGTATTTCCAAGCTCGACTACGATTCCCTGGAAGTGATCGACGAATTCTTCCTGGAAGACTCACCGATTTACAAAAACAATGGTGGCCCCGTTACCGCAAAACAGGCGGATAAAACGTTCAGAAAGCTCGACCTGCTGCCCAAGCTTCGCAAAACCGGTGTTGCCACCGTCATGGCCACCATTCCCCTGGCCAAAAAGTACTATGGCTCTGGTCTGGCGGGCGTTTACTACCTTTTGAGTTCCGACAACGTTCTTTATGTTGGTGGTAAGAATTCTATTCTCGCCTATGCCGATGCCGAGCCAGCGGATCCGAGTTCGCGCATCGTTTTGAAAGGCGAATGGGCCAAACCACCTGAAGTGACGGGTGGCTTTAATTCAATGAACATGACCTACGACGGTTGGCTGGTCTCCATCACCGACGATGGCTGGGTGGTGCTGATCAGCCGCGATTTCTCGGAGTATCACACTCTGCGACTCACCGGCGCAGAAGTAGCACCCGCGTGGAACAAGCACATGCTGGACACCGGGCACAGCCAGGGCGCCGCTACCTGGGTACGCAACGGGCCTGGGATCGACAAGAATGGCAACATCTTCGTACCGTCGCTGCAGCACATGCACAAAATCATCTGGGACGGGAAGAAACTGTCCAAGGACCCGGCGGATGGCGCCTGGGTTGAGCCATACAGCAACAATGGCACGATTAGTGTTACCTTCGACGCTATTATCGACCCGTCCACTGGCAAGCCCTTCAGCTTCGAGAACGTCAATGTGGGTTCCGGCTCTACCGCCAGCCTCATGGGCTTCGACGACGAGGACCAGTTTGTGGTAATCACCGACGGTGACAAAGTGATGAACATGGTGCTGTTCTGGCGCAACGACATTCCCGAAGACTGGGAGCAGTTGCCGAACGCTCCCAGCCGGCGCATCGCCGGCATGCTGCGAGCAGACATCGGCCAGGACAATGCCGAAGCGGTGCAAACCGAGCAATCCGTGGTAGTGGGTGGCTATGGCGCCTTCGTGGTCAACAACGCGCCTGCCAACAAGCCAATCAAAAAGGCCCCTGATGGCGCCTATGTGGGCCTGGCCGGGCACCACCCCGACTTCACACCCCACGGCGTACAGAAATTTGAATGGGACCCAGAAGCGCGAGCCCTAAATGAGGCATGGGTGAATACCGAAGTTTCCTCGGTCAACTCGGTACCCATCGTTTCTAACGGCTCCAATATGGTGTATACAGTCGGCGCCCGCGACGGCAAGTGGACTCTGGAAGCGCTGGACTGGTCGACGGGCGAGTCCGCCTTCCATTACATTACTGGTTCCACACGATACAACACCCAGTTCTCAGGGGTATTGATGGATCAAGATGGAAGGCTAGCGCACACCACTATTCATGGCATTGTGCGTTACGAGCGAATGCCTGAATGACGCATCCGCTAGCAGCCCGGAGAGCAGCTGCGGCCGCAGCAGCAGCTGTTTTTCCCATGCAATGATTCGAGCGGTGTCTCCTTTAGGACAGACCGGCCGTAGGAGTGCCTACATACGCTCGCGCGATAGTGAGTAGCGAAGCCATGCCAAGATTCACCTAATGTAGATTAGCCAACAGGGTCCGCCCTTTGTTGAGGTTGTTGTTGCGATCCAAGAAAACCACAACACAGGAGACAGACCCATGACCCAGTCTACCAAATCCATCAGCCCATTGCGCCAACCTATGATCGATGACATGGCGTTACGCAAGCTCAACCCGAAGACACAGACAGCCTACCTTCATGCCGTCGAGAGTGGTTAAGCTATACTGCCCATTTTTACATTCCCGCGTTATCATTGCGCACTGAATGATCACTATACGGCGTCAAACAATGTCGACTCAATTAATGACTCTCAGGGGAGTTCCAGATGACGAAGCTAACGACATTCGTGAACTGCTTGTGTCTAATGAAATTGATTATTACGAAACGCCCGCTGGGAATTGGGGCGTATCGATGCCGGCAATATGGCTAACGGAAGAACACCAGATCGCGACAGCAAAGCGCCTGGTGCAATCGTACCAGGCTGAGCGCGCGACGAGGGTAAGAGGTGAGTATGAGCATCTGAAAGCGAGAGGAGAAAATAGAACGCTGCTCAAAGCGATTAAAGAGAATCCCATAAGGTTCGCCGCTTATCTCGCAATCGCCACACTGGTATTGTTCTTTTCCATCAAGCCGTTTCTGGATATGGTCGGCTAAGCACTACCCTCTCGAATTCCAAACGCCCGTTTCCGTGTCGCCTTGGTAGCGATGCTGTTCAT
>JBPCXM010000395.1:0-3040 GCA_051008535.1 Pseudomonadales bacterium
GGTCGGACGGTGAAAACGCCATGAAGCAGCTGGAACGTATCGCCACTGGTTGGCGACTAAAGAAAATGGCGGACACTTTCATCGTCTGCACTCATGCTCAGACGAAAGAGGAGATATTGGCGGAAAAAGAAATACCGAAAAATGAACTCGCTAAAAGCCGAGAAATCGGCGCGACGCTCGCGGCGGGACTGGCAATGGGGATTTTTTGATATATTGGATCAGCGCAAATTCTTCAGCCCGATTCGCTCTTTTAAAACATCACCAAATCCTGTGGGAGGGACACCCAATTCTCAACAACTTATCGTCAGGTTCAACCTGACATTGGAGTAATTCGATGATAAAAATTCTTCTGATGCTTGTCGTCTCGATGACGGTAGCTACAACCACCCAGGCTGGCCTCGACGCTAAATTCTAGCCGGCCTCGGACAAGGCCAAACAGCTCGTCAAGGACACCGTGGTTATCGGCATGCTCGCGAGCCTGTGCGTGGCGAAAAACAAATTCAAGCGGCCACTGGGAGCTGAAACAAGCCTCGACAATGAGCCTGCCAACGAAAATTGCTAAGTTCTGCAATATTCTATCCCCGAAATCTTCTGGCGTATGGCCGTCCAGCGAGGAGGGCGGCAAGATTTAACTGCCTAATTCTATTTGATAAATGGTAATTCGCCACTTACAGGCGTGTCGAGCGTACACTGTTACTTTTACGATATATTTCAGAGTGGGAATTTCGTTTCGGAATCCGCGCCGAGACGACAAAGATCGAGTCCTATCACGATTTCATGAATTAGATAGCCTTCGGTGTTTCTGTTATCAAAAGCGGTGATCCGATCGAGCAAGCCAAACGCATGGAAAACTTGCTGTTTTTCAACGCATAGCAGTTTCGATGTCTTTCAAACCCCGTGGTTTCGTATCAATGCCCCCGCTGAGCCGAATAGCAGGGTGTCAAGTTATTGGCCATAGCCTGCGAGCTCAGCGTAACCGTTGCCGCTGACCGGCATACCCGCCATACCCCCGCTGACATTGACTGCACCCTCCCAATAGCGAAAACTGAGCCGCATTTCCTGATCGGGCATTTTTGGGCGCACAGTCAATCGGGCTCGCACTGACGGCACCCGCAATTCCCAGCTGGAAGGATATCGCACGCCGCTGATCGGACTGGTCCAGGTGGAGGTAGCGCGAATCTGAAAATCGCCCTGTCCTAGCTGGCGCACCTTGCCGTCAGCCGCAATCAGGCTGCCACGTAAATGGTTTTTTGTCTGATCGTGTTTATGTCTAACGCGGTACAGCATCATTTCAGACTGGTTGGACAGCTGTAGCGAGAACCAGTCCCAGCCCGCCTGATCGGTCTCCAATGCCGAGGTTGACCACTCATGATCGAACCAACTTTCCCCGCTAACTTTTATATGTTTGTCGGCGAGGGATATTTCGCCCTGCGCTTTTAACCGCGTGTACGAATAATAATACGACGCGTTACCAGGCGTGGCGCTCTTTGCGCTGTGCCCCTCATTGCCTTGTAACACACGTTTTTTTGCGTTGCTGAGCCGCAGGTGCAAAGAAAACTTATCTGTTTTGACCGACAATGCGTTGTCGAAACACTTTGAACAGATGGGCGCCAGGCTGCTCACTTGCCAATCGTTTAACCAGATGCGAAACGGGGCATGTTGCACGCCGGCCAAGCCCAGGGCGCCACGGCTGAAACGTTCGCTGTGCAGCAACTCCCCGCTTTCAATATCGCTCAGCGCCACGTGAGCCAGGAAAATTTGCGGGCTGGACCAAGCCGAATCGCTTTCCTTTGTCTCAGGCGTTAGTGCCGAGCGAAACAAGGTAAACTGGAAACCAAACTCGCGGCCTGCGTTGCTTTGCACATTGCCGGTGAAATACCACCACTCGTTTTTGTAGTCGGGGTGGATGCCGTGATCGCGGGGGAAACGCAGCGTGCGTGGGTGGAAAGCCTTGCGAAATCCTTGCGTGTTCGCATCGCTCAGCGTTGATGACACCGACATCGGTAAACGATCGTTGCGCTCGGCCGGCTCGCTGCAAGCGCAGACATAAAATAAGATAGAAACCGCCGTCACAATGACCGCGCCGCTGCAACGGCGTTTGGCAGCTTTGCACGTTGTCCTATTCATTGCGCAAAGCCACGGCAGGCGAAGTACGCGCCATGCGCCAGGCAGGATAAAGACTCGCCACCAGTCCCGCTACCAGCCCCAACGCGAGTCCGGCCACGAGATAACGCGGCTCGAGCACAAATTGCATGGACCAACCGAACGAGCGGCGGTTGATCACCATGATCAGCACGTAGGCCAATATCACGCCCAGTGGAAGCGCAAGTATACCGGCGGCCAACCCCATGAGCCCACCTTCCGCTAACAACAGTTTGACAAGATCGCGAGGGCTTAGACCGATGGCACGCAGCATGGCAAACTCTCGGCCACGCTCCAATTGAATCGCCATCAGCGCACCCAGAATGCCGACGAAGGCGATGATGATCGTCAATACGCGCAGCACTTCCGTAATCGCAAAGCTGCGATCAAAAACCTCCAGGCCCATTTTTCTGAGGCGCCTGTTAGCGTTGACTTCCAGGTTTGCCGTCGCCAGCACGTTGCCGCGTAGTCTGGCCGATACTTCGTCTACATCGGCACTCGATTCAAGGTAAACGTGTAAGGCGCTCGGTTTCGACCGTGGCCAATGTTGTAAGTACGTGGCCTCATGCATCGTGACGATGCCCCTGTCGGATCCGTAATCAGCGTACACCCCGACTATTTTAAAAGCCGTATCACCCTTTGGGGTTGCCAACACAACTTTGTCGCCCCTCTTGACCGCGCGATGATACGCGTAAGATTCGGAAACAATCACGCTGTCGCTGCTGCGAAACGCCTGCCAACGGTTTTTATTCTGTCCTTGCACAAAATCGTAGCGGTCAAAAGCCTGCTCAGGCAAACTCTTAACGTACATCTGCGTCAACTGTTCGCCGCGCCAGAATTCGTGGCGGCGAAAACTTGAGACGTTAACAACCTGCGGTAACGCACTGATGCGATCAAT
>JBPCXM010000396.1:0-4873 GCA_051008535.1 Pseudomonadales bacterium
AAGCGCATCAAGATGTCTATTTCAAGGCCCGGCATGTCCGATCTTACCATTGAGTTCAAAGACAAATACCGAGCGGATAGTTTTCCTAACATTTACGATGAATTGCGGCGCAAGCTGGCCGACATGAAGCACAAACTGCCCGCCGGGGTGCAAGGCCCCGTCGTCGTCGACGATTTTGGTGATGTCTATGGAATATATTCCGCCTTGACTGGCGATGGGTTTACCTACCGGGAAATGAAAGATGCGGCAGACGACATCAAGAAACAATTGGTGCTGGTGCCTGGCGTAAAAAAAATCGTTATCGGCGGTGAACAAAATGAAGTGGTATACATTGAAGTTTCCCGCACGCGCATGGGGGAATTAGGTATATCGATGGAGCAGATCGCCCAAACGCTGGAATCACAAAACATCGTGGTTGATGCGGGCAAGGTGCGCGTGGGCGCAGACTATATCCGTATCGAACCCTCCGGAGAGTCCGATTCCGTTCTCGCTATTGGGGATCTGCTGATTAGTTCGGATGAGAGGAAACTGATCTATTTAAAAGACGTAGCGACCATCCAGCGATCGTACACCGAAGTACCCAATAAGCTGATTTATTTTAACGGCAAACCTGCTCTTACCATGGGTATTTCCCTGCTTGCCGGCGAAAATGTGGTAGCAGTAGGCGACATATTGGCGAAACGCTTCCGTGAACTGAACGCTTCCGTTCCGGTTGGCATGGAACTAAACATTATTTATAACCAGCCGGGCGAGGTCAAAAAATCTGTCAGCGGTTTTATTGTCAGCGTCGGGCAAGCCATCGCGATTGTTATTGGCGTATTGCTGCTCTTTATGGGGCTAACGACCGGCCTTATTATTGGTGCAGTGCTGCTGATTACCGTAGCGGGTACCTTGTTGATTATGCAGCTATACGGCGTTGAGTTGCAGCGTATCTCACTCGGCGCTCTCGTGATTGCATTGGGAATGCTGGTCGACAATGCCATTGTGGTGGCAGAGGGCATGATGGTTCGTATCCAAGCCGGCATGAATCCAATTCAGGCGGCGTCCGAAGCGGTCGGTAAGACTATCTGGGCGCTGCTCGGTGGCACGATCATCGGTATTCTCGCTTTCTCTTCCATTGGGCTGTCAACCGACAATACCGGTGAATTTGCCAGCTCGCTGTTCTATGTGATCCTGATATCGCTGTCACTCTCCTGGGTGACGGCGATAAGTACCACACCGTTATTCTGCGCCTTATTCATGAAGCCGAAAAAGGCTCAGCAGGGCGCAGCGGAGAATCCGTACGATAAAGGCTTTTTTAAGGTTTTTCGTGACGTGTTGAAAAACGTGATCAAGCTACGATGGGTCGCCGTGGGTGTTGTTGTTGCGCTTTTCCTCAGTGCGGGTTACGGATTCGGTTACATCAAAAATGCTTTTTTCCCCAACGCGAATACGCCGATGTTTTTCGTCGACATCTGGGAGCCGGAAGGTACGGATATTCGACAAACGCGTAATGACACATTGAAAGTCTCCGAGTTCTTACGTGAACAGGAAGGCGTACAACGCACTGTCGCCTTGGTGGGCGGTGGCGATGCCCGTTTTGCGTTGACCTACGAGCCCAAAGAAGCCAGCCCGGCATATGCGCAGATTATCGTGCAAACCGAGACCCTCGAACAGATATCAAACGTCTGGCCCGCCGTAGAACAGCATATGCGCGATCACTATCCGCACTTGGATCCGATCATTAAAGCATTCCGTATTGGCCCCGGACGTGACGGTAAAATCGAAGCGCGCTTTCACGGCCCCGATGCCGCCGTGTTGCGTGGCCTGGCGGAACAGGCCAAGGCGATTATGCGCGATGATGCTGAAGCTAAGGAAATTCAAGATGATTGGCGCCAACCCGTGCCATTAGTGAAGCCCATCTTCAATGAAACTGTCGGACGACAATTGGGTGTTACTCGTGAAAACCTGGCGAACTCCTTGAAGTCGGCGTACGAAGGCCTGGATGTTGGCGTGTATCGAGACGGGATTCGCACCTTACCCATTAAATTGCGCCCCCCGGCAGAGGAGAGGGGCGATATTGCTAATATCCAGGATATCCGTGTCTGGAGCCCGACCTTGCAAACCACCGTGCCAATCGCCCAGGTAGTAAACGGCTTTGAAACCGAGTTTGAGAATACGGTGATCCGCGGTCGTAACAGGATTCAGACCATCATTGCCGCCTGTAACCCCACCGGTGAACTGGCCACGCCCTTGTTTAATCGGTTAAGACCCAAAATAGAAGCTATGGAACTGCCACCTGGGTACGAACTCTCCTGGGGTGGTGAGTTTGAGGATTCGGCCAATGCGCAAGCCGGGCTCGCGAGGGTGTTGCCGATGGGTTTTATACTGATGATACTGGTTAGCATTCTGTTGTTTGGCAAGGTGCGGCAGCCGTTGATTATCTGGCTGACGGTGCCCTTGGCGATCGTGGGTATCACTGCGGGCCTATTGGGTTTTAATGGAGCCTTCGACTTTATGTCCTTATTGGGCGCCTTGAGTCTGATTGGGTTGTTGATTAAAAACGCCATCGTGCTGATCGACGAGATTGATCAGCAAATAGCGGACGGAAAACAGGAATTAACTGCAATACTCGATTCGACGGTCAGTCGTTTGCGGCCGGTGTTGATGGCTGCTACGACCACGATACTCGGTTTGATTCCACTTCTGAAAGACGTGTTCTTCGTCAATATGTCAATCACGATTATGGCAGGGCTGGGATTTGCGACATTATTGACATTACTGATTATTCCGGTGCTCTATGCAATTTTCTTTCGTGTTCAGTATGCGGACGATGCGTAAGTAAAGCCGTAGTTGTTAAGCCGCATGAAAATCCAGGTTGCCATCATTGCGCCAGCCTGATGCTCAGAGTAAAGTAGGTAAAATAGAAAGGGGCGTTTGTTCTTCTTATACTCAGAGTGGAGATCATGTTCGAGTCAGCCGAGGTGGGGAGCAGCGTCTCGAAGGAGGAGTTCAAGGCCGCGGAGCCCGAGCTCCGGCTCGAACTCATTAACGCCCAGTACGACCTGCAGTCGGCGGACTTCCCCGTAGTGCTGCTGCTCATGGGCGACGACCCGCTTGGTGTGAACCGGCTTTTCGACTTCCTGCACGAGTGGATGGACGCGCGCTTCATCGGGACACACGTGTTCAGGCCGCCCACCGACGAGGAACGGCAGCGCCCGCGCTTCTGGCGCTACTGGCGGGTGTTGCCTCCGAAGGGCCGGATCGGGCTCTATCTCGGCGCCTGGGCACTCGGCAGCGTGGCCGAGCGCATCCGCAAGGACATCACCAAAAGCGAGTTCGC
The DNA here is from genome assembly GCA_051008535.1 of Pseudomonadales bacterium. Lineage (GTDB taxonomy): Bacteria > Pseudomonadota > Gammaproteobacteria > Pseudomonadales > JAUIET01 > JBBKXJ01. The sequence goes on from JBPCXM010000396.1 coordinate 3,323, forward strand.
GCGACGCATTGAGCATGTGCGGCGCTTCGAGGAGGAGCTGGTCGATGGCGGGGCGCTGGTGATCAAACTCTGGGTCCACCTGCCGCGCAAGGCGTGGCGCAAGCGACTTAAGAAGAAGGCGCGCGGCGCATACGCCTCGCAGCTCGACGAAGGCGACTGGAAGATCTACGAGCGCTACGACAACGTGATGCCGATCGCCGAGCAGTTCATCCGCGAGACCAGCACCGCGTCCGCGGCATGGACCGTCATCGAGAGCACCAACCGGCGCTTCTGCCATCTCACTGCGGTCCGCACCCTGTTGTCGGCGCTGCAATGGCGCCTGTCGGGCGAGCGCCACACGCCGAGCCTGCCCGCCCCCACCGTGATCACCGGCAAGGGCGCGCTCTCTGCGGTGGATCTCTCCAGCCGGCTCGAGCCCGACGAGTACGAGAGGCTGCTCGAGAAGCGCCAGCTACAGCTCGCCGAGCTTGTGCAGCGCGCCCACCGCCAGGGCGTGTCGACCGTACTCGCCTTCGAAGGCTGGGATGCGGCGGGCAAGGGCGGCGTTATCCGCCGCATCACCAACGCCCTGTTCGCCCAGTACTACCGCGTCGTGCCGGTCGCCGCGCCAACCGACGAGGAGAATGCGCGCCACTACCTGTGGCGGTTCTGGCGCAAGCTCGAGCTGCCGGGCCGGATCCTGATCTTCGATCGCTCCTGGTACGGCCGCGTGCTGGTCGAGCGGGTTGAGTCGTTCGCCGAGCCGGCGGAGTGGCAGCGCGCCTATGCCGAGATCAACGACTTCGAGGAGCAACTCGTCGAGCACAGGATGGTGGTGCTCAAATTCTGGCTCCACATCGACGCCGATGAGCAGCTACGCCGTTTCCAGTCGCGTGAGCAGACCGGCTACAAGAAGTACAAGATCACCGACGAAGACTACCGCAACCGGGAGAAGTGGGACGACTACGTGGTCGCTGTCAACGATATGGTGGCCCGCACCAGCACCTCGCTCGCGCCTTGGCACCTGGTACCGGCCAATGACAAGCCCTTCGCCCGCATACGTGTGCTCGAGATACTCTGCGAGGCATTGAAGAAGCGGCTCGGCTAGCCGCGCCAGAACCGCCGCGCGAGCGCCGAGGCGAGGGCGGTCGGCATACCCTTGTCCGTCATCAGGAAGCTGACGAAGACGAAGACGCCGTCCTGCACCGCGATATTGCGCCAGCCTGCTGCTCGGTGTAAAGTAAGCGAAGAAGAATGCGGCGTTTTCTCTTCCTATAATCGCGTTCGTTGTTAGCGTGAGTGGCTGCGAGGTTCGAAAGCAGTTCCAGCAGCAGCGTTGTGCTTGCAGACGTCTTGGGTTTCATCAATCATTTACTCCACAGCTGGGCTCGTTATTCTAGTCAATCGGGCGGTAGTTTTGGTGTTTCGACGGGGAGGGGTGGTGAAAAAGAAAATCAAATTCGCGTCACTTGCGGCTGTGTGCTGTGTTTTGTTTGCCACCGCATCGCGGGCCGACGAAGCGCAACACCGCGAGGCAGTGCGTATTGAGATTGAGCAGCTCAGAGAGTCGGG
>JBPCXM010000397.1:0-3502 GCA_051008535.1 Pseudomonadales bacterium
TAACAAGCCAGTCGATTTGCCGATGCATGTCTTGTTTGGCAAGCCCCCGAAGATGACGCGCGCGTTCGACTCGTGGCAAATCGAAAGTGCGGCACTGGACTTTAGTGCGATCGAGCTAAGTGAAGCCGTTAGGCGCGTACTACAATTACCGGCGGTCGCCAGCAAGAGCTTTCTTATCACGATTGCCGATCGCTCGGTTTCGGGTCTCGTCTGCCGTGACCAAATGGTAGGCCCATGGCAAGTGCCGGTCGCCGATGCCGCTGTGACCGCCAACGACTATGTCGGCTACCACGGTGAGGCGATGGCTATGGGTGAGCGCACACCGCTAGCCTTGATTGATGCGGCGGCCAGCGGGCGCATGGCAATCGGCGAGGCGATCACCAATATTGCTTGCGCTCAGATAGACAACATTGGCGCTATTAAGCTGTCGGCCAACTGGATGGCAGCGGCCGGCCATGGCATGGAAGATCAAAAGTTATTTGAAACCGTTCAGACCGTTGGCATGGAAGTATGCCCGCAGCTTGGAATTACCATTCCCGTGGGGAAAGACTCCATGTCGATGCGTACGGCATGGCAGGAAGGTGGAGAAGAAAAATCGGTGACCTCGCCGTTGTCGCTGATTGTATCGGCTTTTGCGCCGGTGCTCGATGTGCGTGCCACTCTAACACCACAACTCAGGGACGAACCTGGCAGTGAATTGATTCTGCTTGATTTGAGCGCGGGTAAAAACCGCCTCGGTGGTTCCGCGCTGGCACAAGTGTACGGGCAGCTAGGTAAAGACACGCCTGATCTTGATGACTGCACGCGGCTGAAGTCTTTTTTTAGCGTGATTCAGGAACTTCGCAAAGACGATTTATTGCTGGCTTATCACGATCGATCCGATGGTGGATTGTACGCCTGCGTTTGCGAAATGGCGTTCGCCGGCCACGTCGGTGTTAACGTTGAAATCGATGTAGACAGCAACAATATGCTCGCCGCTCTGTTTGCCGAAGAGTTGGGCGCCGTATTGCAAGTGGCGGCCAGCGACAGTGCCGAAGTGTTAGGGCGCTGCCTAGCGGCCGGGCTTGGTGATTGCGTTCAACGGGTCGGAACTATAGATAACAGTGGTGAAGTCACTGTGCGCTGCAATGGTGAATTACAATTGCAAAAATCGCGCGTAGAGCTGCAACGCTTCTGGTCGGCTACCAGTTATCAACTACAAGCCCTGCGCGACAACGCCAAATGCGCGCAGCAGGAGTACGACAATATCTCAGCTGCCGCCGACAGCGGTTTGTTTGCAGAACTTACCTACACGCACGACAATGACATTGCCGCGCCTTTTTTAAACCTGAGTAAACCACGCATTGCAATCCTGCGCGAGCAAGGTGTGAATGGCCAATACGAAATGGCTGCCGCCTTTGATCGCGCCGGTTTCGAATGCGTCGACGTGCATATGAGCGATTTGCTCGCCGTGCGCAGCAAGCTGCAGGATTTTCATGGTCTCGCGGCCTGCGGCGGCTTTTCCTACGGTGATGTGCTTGGCGCGGGAGAGGGTTGGGCGAAAACCGTTTTGTTTAATACCCAATTGCGTGAAGGCTTTCAGGCGTTTTTCGAAAGGCCGGATACTTTTGCGCTTGGCGTTTGCAACGGCTGCCAGATGCTGTCTAATCTGCACGAACTTATTCCGGGCGCTGAGTATTGGCCACGTTTCGTCAACAATCATTCAGATCAATACGAGGCCAGACTCGTACAAGTCGAAGTGCGAGCATCGGTATCTGTGTTATTGGCGGGTATGAGCGGCTCTTACCTGCCCATCGTTGTGTCGCACGGAGAAGGCCAGGCCGAGTTTGATAGCAGTGACGATATTGGAAAATTGCAGGCACGCAATGGAAACTGCCTGCGCTTCGTTGACCCGAATAAAAATGCCACTCAACGGTACCCATACAACCCTAACGGCTCGCCGCAAGGTATTACCGGCGTTACCAGCAGTGATGGCCGTGTCACTATTATGATGCCGCATCCGGAACGTGTATTTCGCAGTGTGCAAAATTCGTGGAGCCCAGCCGATTGGGGCGAAGATGGGGGTTGGCTGCGACTGTTTAGAAACGCGCGAGTTTGGTTAGCGTAACGCGTTGCCGCAATCGTTAACGATATGCGTTTCGAGCCGCACGATTCCCCTGTATAATTCTGCGCCTTTAACGAATGCACGCTAACTCACCCTCCCTGACTGCGAATCGCACTGCATGCTGAACAAATACCCGTTATGGAAATACCTGATGATTTTATTCGTGCTGAGTTTCGGCGCGTTGTACGCGCTGCCGAACATTTACCGAGCCGATCATGCGATTCAAATTTCCGGAGCAAGCAGCTCCACGGAAATGACAGGTCAGAATCTGAGCAAAGTGCTGGCTGCATTGGAAGAGGCTGACATTCCCGTCAAGGGGGAAGGTGAGCTGGATCCGAAAAAAATGTTGATACGGTTGCAGTCCGATCAGGACCAATTGCGCGCACAAGCCGTGCTAAAACGCACGCTTCGCGACGATTTTGTGGTCGCCTTGAATCTGGCGCCGACCACGCCCGACTGGCTTCGCTCCATCGGCGCTAATCCGATGAAGCTCGGTCTCGACCTCAGTGGCGGCGTGCATTTTCTGCTCGAGGTTGACACCGACGTGGCGCAGAAAACACGTATGACTTTGTACTACAGCGATATGAAGCGCGCATTGCGCAAAGCCAAAATTCTCGGGCGCGTTACCCAAACAGGCAGTGACGGCCTGACGCTGAGTTTCAAATCCGAGCAGCTGCGTGATCAAGCCCGTTCATTAATAAGTAAAGATAATGCGTTTAGCTCGTTAACGCGTACCACGTCGGAAAAAAAGGACCAGTACCTAGTCAATCTGACCCTTACTGAGAGTGAACGCAAAGAAATTCGTGATTATGCGGTAAATCAGAACTTGACCACCTTGCGCAATCGGGTCAACGAACTGGGCGTGGCCGAACCGTTGGTGGTGAAGCAGGGTGCCGACCGCATCGTGGTCGAGTTGCCTGGGGTGCAAGACACGGCGGAAGCCAAGCGTATTCTTGGCAAGACAGCCAACTTGGAGTTCCGGCTAGAGGCGAAAGCCGACGCCTCTATGGCCAGCAAGGAAGAGTTTGAGTTTCGTAATCAGCAACGTGGTGAGCTGCGCGCGTATTTGGAGCGTGAAATCGTTGTCACCGGCGAGCGAGTTACCAATGCGCAGGCCAGCTTTGATGAGAATGGCCAGCCGCAGGTGAACATCACACTTGACAGTCAGGGCGGGGCGTTGATGCATCGCGCAACGCGCAATAATGTTAAACGTCGGCTGGGAGTGCTTTTCGTTGAGCGTAAAACCCGTTCGGTTTACAACGATGCCGGCGAATTGATTCGTACAGATAAATACGACGAGAAGAAAATCATCAGTTTGGCGACGATTCAGTCGGCATTGGGGTCGCAATTTCGCACTACCGGATTGGAGAGTACCGCCGCGTCTTCCGAATTTGCTTT
>JBPCXM010000398.1:0-3560 GCA_051008535.1 Pseudomonadales bacterium
CCGCCGCCATAGGAGCCTGTGTGGCGCTTCCAGATCGCAAAGTTATTTCAATTTCCGGTGACGGCGGTTTTGTTCACACCATGGGTGAATTGGCCGTCGCTAAAGAGCTGGGGGTGGCACTGGTAGCGGTTGTCTTTGTCGATGGTGCATTAGGCATACTGCGCCATCAAGCGGAAGAAATGTACGGTGAAGATCACTTTGTTCGTCTGCAACCGATTGACTTCACCCAGCTAGCCGACGCGGTAGGCGTAGAAGCTCGCAGCATTGATAACTTGCGGGCCCTGGACGATGCGTTTGCCTGGGCAATGGCTGCCAAGAAACCCGTGCTGCTGTCGATCAGCATCGATCCCGAGGAAATATTTCCGCCACTTCGAACCAAGATTGAACAACGCAAAATTGATTTGCTCGGGCAAAAATAGGAATTTGAGCTATGCACGAAAACGAGATTCGAAAGATTCACATCGCAATTGAAGAGTTACACTCCGAGGCAGGCCGGCCAGTGGATCCACCGCTCAAAACAGTTATCGTCGCGGTTGTAATGCGCAACCCCTGGGCCGACGCACCATTCACTGAAGATTTACGTACAGAAATTCGTCGCTTTGCCGCTGAATTGGGGGCACTACTGGGGCAGAAACTGCTAGACAGCTTTGGTTCCGCCGATGCCATCCAATCGTATGGCAAAGCCTCGCTGGTCGGCGTCGACGGCGAATTGGAGCATGCTTCGGCAATGGTTCATACCCTCTTGTTTGGCGAGGAAATTCGCAAGCTGGTAGACGGCGCGAGCACATTGGTGTTTGCCAATACACGCGGCGGCCCAGGCTCACAGATTACCGTTCCCATGGTCAGCAAGCACGAATTACTCACGCGCTCGCATTACCACACGGCACAAACCCGCATTGAAGATGCGCCGCGTGCAGGCGAGGTCGTTGTAGCCATCGCCGGATCGAGTGGCGGCAGACCGTTTCCACGCATCGGTAATCGAGATATAGATATGCAAGATATTGAAGCAGCCGCAGCTGCGAGGTGCGGTCGCTCAGCTTTGTTGAACTCCGAAAAATAATAATCAGGAGTGCAGTGAAAGATAACGGGGTATAAAAACCAGCCACAGAATTGATAAGGAAGTGAGAGACTAATGGTCTAGGGGTCGTCCTCTCTCTTACCGGCGCCGTGCTGCGGCATAAATGCCGAGAACTATAAGCACCGCGATGCTCAGCGGTGACATTGCACCACCACCGCTATCACTTAGACTCACCGTGGCGGTTAGTGTTTCGGTGATTAACGTTGTGTTGCCGGTGTCGAAGAACAAGTTAGCAATGTATTCCTCGCCGAAGTCCACTTCCACGCGGGGGTCCAGGGTCGGCACATTGTTTGAGTTTTGGATACGACCTGTGCCGAGGGGACTAAGTTCAAGCAAGGGAGGATGGAATCGCCCAGTGTCGACTTCACGGGCGTTGAAGGAGAGTATGAGCGCACTGCCAACCAGCTCGGCAGCCTGAACACCATCGCTGAGTACCGCTGATTCGGCAATTTCGAAACTGAGCGAGCTACCCTGCGCATAGAATTCAGCGCCAGTAATACTCCGCTGCAGATCGAAGGATGGTAATTCGGATGGCCTACCAGGCACCAGGACGCCGGTGATCCGATAGTCGACGCTAATAATCTCCGGATTAGTATAAACACCAGGGGCCAGAGGTGCGTCGATTTCAACACTGATGGAAAAGAATTCAACTTCGCTGAATACGTTGTCAATTTCGTAGTCGCTACTGGATGTGGAGAGCAGCATGGCTTGTGCGTGAGTCAGCGTGCAGACCGAAAAAGCGATAACGAACGCAAGGGTTGTACGAAACATTGAGCCAACCTCGAATAAGCGAATTATAACCTGACGATAATTTTCGCACAGATTGGCGAAAAAAACACCTGTTTGGCGAAAAAAACACCTGTGCTGTAGTGGATACAGGTAAGCACAACGGTTCATTTGCCCAAGCCTAGCGTTTTGTCAGGCTATCTGCTACCCCCAATTATTCGATTCAGAATACTTGCGGATTCCGGGTACATTCGGGCGAACCGCCAAAGGGCCATCAGCGTTGTCGCCTAAAAGCGCCTACTGTTGGTGCGCCTTCTTGATGTAGGCCCACTATGCCTGCGAAGACGCGCCTAGCTGCTAGCCCTTTTAGCCCTTTGGCGGTTCACTGTATGTGCAGTTTATTCGAAACACTACACTAGTACCGCTCGGGATTTCGCCCGGGATCCCGGCCTGACCAACCCATAACGCGCCGCCAGGCACTCCAAAATTTTGAAGAGTCTCCACTATCGTGGAAACTCGCTTCTGTTTTTCAGTAACGCAAAGAGAAGAATGTGGCAATGCCTGCAGATGAAGACTGCTTCACTGGTGGCATCGTTGTTGCTTAATAAACGTTAGCGATGGCGAGAACACGAGCGTTCTGGACAGCTTGTCCCGGAGCAAGTCGCGGCTTGGCTGCAGCAACTGGGGAGCAATCATGTTGGGTACACAAATCTGCAAATCCGTATGGCTGACCGTATCTGTGGCGGTTTCGGCGGTTGCGTTTGCCACTAGCGTCTCTGCTCAGGAGGTCGACGCAAAGACGATGCTTGAAAGGATGAGCGCAGAAATTGCGGAGCTCGATAGTTTTATCGTGCACGGCGATGCGTATGCGGATGCGCGACTCGATGCGGGTCAAATTATAGGGCATATAGCGTTCTGAAACACGCTTCCCTTGCGCGTCTCTCGGTTTCATCATCACTCAAACCTGTGCTGCGTAAATGCCAGCGCAATATGACGGCCGGTTAATGGTTGTCGAGTTGATCGCACAAATTAGAGGAACCTGATCGATGAGCGAAGCATTACTCATACTCAACGGCAAGAAGGCCAACCAACCCGAAATCAGACAGGCCGTCAACGCTCTGCGTGATGCGGAACACCAGCTGGATGTGCGGGTTACCTGGGATGCCGGTGATATGCACCGGTATATCGATGAAGCCTGTGGGCGCAATCTCGATCGTGTGGTTGTCGGAGGGGGTGACGGGTCTGTCAACGAGGCGACCAATGCCATTCTGATCCGGGAGGGGAAGGTACCGGCGTTGGGCATTATGCCCCTGGGTACGGCCAATGACTTCGCGACCTCTTGTCGTATTCCAAGCGAACCGATAGAGTCACTGAGACTCGCACTTACCGGCGAATCGCGCTCCATTGATGCAGTTCAGGCCAATGAGCAATTCTTTTTGAACGTGGCATCGGCTGGATTCGGCGCAGCAGTCACGGAAAATACTCCGGTGGAATTGAAAAATTTTCTGGGCGGTGGCGCGTATACTATTGCCGGTCTGATTCAGGCACTGAAGTTCGAACCTTATCCGTCCCGAGTCCAAACCCCAGATTGGGAGTCCAGCGGGCAACTGCTGGTGGGCGCGGTTTGCAACGGGCGAACTGCTGGCGGCGGCCAACCGTTGGCACCGGAGGCGCTACTCAACGATGGATTAATGGATGTACTGATGATTGAGTATTTTTTTGCGCCAGATGTACCACAGGTCTTACAGGAGTGGAA
>JBPCXM010000399.1:0-3219 GCA_051008535.1 Pseudomonadales bacterium
GCCGGTCGAGGACCAAGATTACGGCGGCCGACTCTATTCCTGTCGCGACCCTGAAGGTTATCTTTGGAACTTTGGCAGCTACGATCCCTGGGTTGAGGTATAACATACTCGGGCAAATCCTCAGCAGACGCGAACGAAGCTGTGAGATCGATTACCTGAAACCCGCCTGACCCCAACACTTTCACTCCCACTCGTCCAGTTAGTGCATACACGTGCGCCGATCAATCGGCGAACGGCGTGGAATGGGCAGCGTATGTGATGGTGCTGACAATTAAACTGAGTTAAGCGCCTCACTCAGCCCTCGTCTCCAGCGCTGCGGCTTCCGTGACACGCCCTGTAGCGCGCAGCAATTTACCGTAGTCCGCCACCAGCTCGGGCAGGTCGGGATTGTCTACCCGGCTTGAGCCACCGGTTTTTTCGAGGATATCTAACGCTTGCCGAAAGTAAGGTTCCGCCTCTTTGTAGCGCTGTTGGTCGCGCAAGTTGTTGGCGAGACTCCAGCGGCTTAGTGCGTTCCAATAGTTGTTGGGATCGGAGCCCGCCGCAAAGATGGCGACGGAGCGGCGCAGTAATTTTTCGCCTTCCTCGCGACGATTTAGTCTGTCGCTGAGCACATAGCCCAGGTTGTTGAGTACGCGGCCTACGGAACGGTGGTCTCTGCCGAAGGTTTTTTCGTGGATAGCAAGTTGTCGTCGGTAAGCTTGCTCGGCCTCCTGCCACCGCTCCAATTGGTCCAGGGTTAGCGCTAACTCCTCTAGCGCCCTGGCCACATCCTCATGGTCGGGTCCTAGCGCTTTTTCGAAGACTCCTATCGCGCGCCGGACGGTCCCTTCGGCCTGCTCTGATTGGTTACGAAAGCGGTGTAGAGTGCCTAGCGTAAGCAGGCTTCTGCCTATCTCAGGATGGCCTGGATCCAGCACTTGCTGATAGATACCCAGTGAGCGCTGAATCAGCGCTTCCGCCTGTTCGTATTCCCCCTGCTTGTAATGCAGGTCCGCCAGCAAATTAAGATTGTCGGCCACCAGATGGTGGTCCGCCCCTAAGGCCTGCTCGCGGATTGCCAATGCATTGGTCAGTTGCTGTTCGGATTCCTCGTAGCGCTCCTGATTCAGAAACAACCAACCCAGATGGGTCTTGCTGTCCGCCACGTCGAGATGATCCGCGCCCAGCGATTGTTGCCGAATAGCCAGCGCCTGCCGATAGAGTGATTCTGCTTCTTTCCCGGTGCCTCGTTCAAACAAATCCGTTGCGAGGCTATTGAGGCTTTCCGCCACATCGAGGTGATTGGAACCCGGCGTCTTCTGGCGGATGGCCAGCGCTTGGCGGTGAGCGCGCTCGGCTTCTGCGTAGCGCGCTTGTCGATAATACAGGTCACCTAACGCGTTGAAGCTGACCGCGACTTGCGGATGCCCGGGCCCGAGTTGCGCCTCGCGCAGGGCCAGGGTCTCCTCCTCCAGCGCTACTGCTTGCTCGTACAGACCCAGCTTGCCGTAAACATCGCTCATTGTGCCCATCAGGCGTGCCCGCACTAGCGGTTGATCTCCCAGCTCACGACGGATTCGGGCTGAACCGCGAGCCAGCAGCTCACGCGCGGTGATGGTGTTGCCGCGCGCCTCCCCGGGGTCGGAGAGGTTAAACAGATCTGTCAGAAAGTCCGCAACCTGGGTGGCAGCCAAGGACTCGTTGTCGGCACGCTGCGCCTGCGCACGTGCCTCTGACTCCGCCTTGCGGGCTTGCATAAGACCTGATGTGGTACCCAAAATGCCTCCAATCAGTGTCAACGCTACCAGCACTGCGGCTACCACGACTATCCGGTGGCGACGCACAAACTTCCCTAACCGGTAGTGGACGCTGGGAGGGCGGGCTAGCACTGGCTGGTCGTGTAAGTGACGCTGAATATCAGCCGCCAGGTCGGCTGCCGAGCCATAGCGCCGCTCGGGTTCCTCGGCGATGGCCTGCATCACAATCCAGTCGAGGTCGCCGCGGATCCGTACAAGCAGCTCATGTGACGCCAAGCCTCGGCACTTCGCGACTCCTTCGGCCTCCGCCCTGCTCAACCCGCTCAAGTGTTGACTAGGGCGCTGCGCTGACGTCCATGCGGCGCTGAACTCGCCGCCACTGGGTTGCAGGACTTTGGATTGGTGCTGCTTGCTGCCCGTCAACAGTTCGTAGAGCACCATGCCTAGCGAGTAAACGTCTGCCCGCGTGTCGATACCAGCGTCACCGGCCAGCGCCTCGGGGCTGATATAGTCCGGCGTACCCATGGCGCGCATCCCAGTCAACTCTGCGGCCTCAGTCAGCGGTTCATCCAGCGCCTTGGCGATTCCAAAATCGATCACCTTAGGCACCGGCTGCCCCTCCACCTCGGTAACCAGCAAATTGTTGGGTTTAATATCTCGGTGAATGATGCCTTTCTGGTGAGCGTGGTTTACACCGGCGCAGATTTGCGTAAAAAGCCGCAAACGTTCGTCAATGGTCAGATTCTCACGGTCGCAGTGATCGGTAAGCGGCTGTCCCGGAATATACTCCATCGCGAAGTAGGGAAAACCTTCGTCGGTCGCACCGGCCTCGTACAGCGCCGCAACGTTAGGATGCGAGAGCCGCCCCATGGCGTGTCGTTCGGCAGCAAAACGCGCCAGCGCTTCGGGGCTACGCAGGGCCGCGTGCACCAGCTTCAGCGCCACCCGGCGCTTTACCGGCTCACTTTGCTCGGCGAGGTAAACCGCCCCCATACCGCCGGTACCGAGCGACTCGATAACACGAAAAGGGCCGATCTGGTCAGGATGCTGCGCAGTATCGCTTGGCATGGCGTTCGAAAGCTAAGTTGTCGTATTCGAATCTTAAAGCCGAAATCGTTTGCTGATGGCTGCTGCGATCCAGAAAACGTACACCTTGCTCCATTGCTAGATCGAGGCGGTGCTACCTCGGTCGCTGAGTGGTCCGACCGCCACCGGCAGGACAAACAAGACCAAAAGGACTCCCGTTTCCATCCAGGTCAACAAATCGCCAGTTTCCCGAGGTCTGACCTGCCCAAGGGTCGGGATTCGGCGGGCAGGGATCGATATCGTTCCCCATTTGGCGGAACTTGATCACGACTTCGTTGGAAATCTGTGTGTAACCCATACACTCGGCATCTGCGGCTCCAATAACGCCATCAGCGTTGCAGTCCTCCACGCGCGCCGGGGCGTCGCCCTGGACCACGAAGGCGCGCAATTCAAC
>JBPCXM010000400.1:0-30740 GCA_051008535.1 Pseudomonadales bacterium
GACATGAATCTACAACTGCAACTGTTTCCAGAATTCGATGGTGAAACGGTGCGCTTTACCACCGCCAAGCCTGGCGAAACGGGCGCCTCTAAAGTTTCTTTTCAGCTAGGCTCGATTCGAGACACCCAAATTCGAGAAGTGACCCGCGCGCCGATTCAGCATGGGGAAACCTCCATCGACGACGTTGAAATGCCGGAACCCGAGCGTAAGGAGCTGAAAAAACTCGGCATTCAATCGACTGAAGATCTGCGCCGTACCGTGGAAGAGCGCAATGTTGATCTGGGAAAAGCCACCAAAAAGAAAGTGAATTACAAGGGCCTGGCGGGTTTAATCAATAAGTCCCGCCGTCAGGAGCAGCCGCCTAGCGTGGCTAAAGCGCTGGTTTCGCAGGCCAAAGGCAATGCAGTTCTGACCTTGGACGGCGAAAACCTGGCCCTTGCCAAATCGATTGACAAGTTTCCGGCGGCGGTGATTAACAATGAACCCGTCGAAGTTCTCTCTGCAGACAACAAGCAGATTAAACTCAAGCTCAAAGCCGATCATTTGAAGGGCCAGGGCAACCAGCTAAAAATTGCTCTCGATCCGTATGCGGTTTTCACGATGAACCTGGAATCGCCATCCGATGGCAATTGAACCAATGAAACCCTTTTGATAAAGAACTCATCATGCCTACTTACCATCCGCCCCATCACAATCGTCTTTTGGATCTAGAACACCATATACGACACCATCAACCACGTGACACGGCGCCACGTCAGCGCCCGGCGCAGCAGTCCCTGCAGGGGCAACCGTCTTACCGGGAATTGGCGAATAAGCAGCCCACGGCAAAGCCGCCATGCCAGGCCCAAGGGCTTAGCCGCCATCAGCAGCTAGCGAGTGCTGACGAAACAAAATCCAGACGGACCCAGGCCCGGTCCGAACCCGACCGGAACCCTCCTGCAGCACCTGGAAATTCGCGACCGAGGAAAGCTGCACGATCTGCCGGAGCCTATCGGCAGCTCGCCGCCGAAATGGGCAAGCAATACTATCGCCGCAAACCAATTGCGCAAACGCCGCAGGACGATCTGCCAGAAATTCAGACCCCCATCAAGCAAGCGGTGGTAGAAGAATTCGCCGCGGCGATGCCCGACAAACGCGAACAGCAGCCGACCCCTTCCCCCGCGTCTCGCTCCACCAAACCGCCATCTCAACCCGAGTGGAAAGGGCTAGCCACAACCATACTTCAGGCCAGACTGGGGGCTGAACCCGAGCCGCTCGCCAAAACGCCCGAGGAAAACCCACAGCAGGAGGTGGATTGGGCGGCCATAGACGAGGCGATCGCCTTAGGCCAGGAGGCTGGCTGGCCGGCAAAGGATCAATCAAGCGCGCCGCTTGCAGACGCTAACTCCTTATTTGGTGAACCATCTGCGCAGCACTTGCGGGATAGGACAGGCGCGCATGCACTAGCAGATAAGGTCCCGCCTGTGTCGGTAACAATCGAAGTCAGTGCAGTTGATATCAGGCCCAATGAGGTGAGCCAGGCAGCGCCGGCAACAACAAAGTTTCCTCAAGACCTGGACGCGGCGACGACTATTCCAGCGGAGGAATTATCGGCGCAACCGGCTGCTGATGTTGAGGAATTGCAGACCGATGGAGGCAACACCGACGTTACCCCTCCGATGAATAATCCGGGTGCTGCGTGGGGCATTGTTGAGCGCATTACAACTGCTGATCTGAACGCAGTTACAAGGAATTTAAAGAGCCAGGCACTGCGGTTTTATCGGCACAGCTGTCGGCCGCAAATGGTCAAGTATTCGGCCCGGCTACGGCGCGAAATACAAAAGCACAGAGACGCTCATGATCGGGTTTAAGCAAGAAAAACCGCTGCCGCGGCGGCAAAACTATTTTATTTCTGCTGATTAAGAAGGTTCGCCATGCCAACTCCCACCAAAAATCGACTACTGACCCTCGAGCGGAAGCAGAAGAAGACTCGTCGCAAGTGTAAGGCCAAAAAACGCCCCGGCAAATCGGCACATAGGCCGATGGCTGCAGCGCACAAACGCCGGGCTCGGGTTAGGGCCCAGGCCCTCGACCAGGGAGAACCGATAGAATTGATCTACAACGAAACGACTGAATCCTACGACTCCGCTGCAATGTCCTATGAGGCTGACGACGCTGAAGAGATGGAAGCCGAAGCCTTCGACTGGAATGAGGATAATCAGACCGAAGCCTTTGACTGGGAAGCGGAAGACGAGACCGAGGCCCAAGCCTTTGACCTGGACGATGCCGAAGCCTTTGAGGTTGAAGCCTTTGAAGCCGATGGCGAAGAGGACTCGGATGACGACGGCACAGCAAGCCAAGCCTTGTCAGCTGCCGATCTCGATGACGATGAATTAGCGGAAGATCTTGACTTTGACGATCTCGATACAACGCAGGACGACGATGAACCCAGTCGCGCATTCAGTGAGACTGACTTTGCCGCCGATCTGCAAGCAATAATTAACGGCGAAAAAACCTACGATCGCGATAACGGCGGCATGGTGAGTACGGGGGGCGCTAACGACGAAGACCAGATGACGACGGCACAGTCCGCGGCAACAGCGGAGGAAGCCCCGGAAGCGGACGGCGATCGCCATGCGGTGTTTAGTGAGATGTCGCAACACATGCCGCACAACCGTTTAAGCAACGCCCCCCTGGCGCAAGCGAAAAGCCAAGCCGCCGATTCGGGCGAGGAAGTCGAGGACCCCCACGAAGTGTTCAAGGCCCTGGGGCACAACATGAGCCATGCCAGCTCGTTTGATTTAGGCAGTATCTCCATGGAGCAAACGTTTGAAGACTTGAATGAAAAGCTAGACAAAGCGGAAGAGAAAATCCAGGCCAGGGCCGAGACCGTTCAAAAAAAGGCCAATGACCAGGAGGTCAGTACGCCGTTAGCGTTAAATGACGCGGCGTTAGTGGACGATCTGGATCAGATGCATGAGGCGATGGCCAATGACGATGATAAATCTGACGAAGACAACGACGCCAATTTAGACGACGATGCATCGAACCAGGCCATGCAACTGGCAATCGACGGCGTGGCATACGTCACCAAAACTGACAAGGGTGGCGCTTATCTTCATGCCATTGAGACCAATACTGCTGGAGACATTACCAACGTCAAGACCGTCAAGGGCAGAGTCAGGGTGCCGACCGGGGCCCAGGTTCTGATCGATACCGGCAAAACCAAGGATGACTATATTTGGGCGCACCATAACAATAAGACGGGAGCGATCCGTAAAAGCAGTGTTGTGATGCTTGAGACTGCCGCCAAATCCGGGATCGTTGTTGTCAGCGATGTTGAGGTGACAGACCAGGGTGTACAGGAAAAAAGAACAGCACCGTTGTATAGAATCAATACACCCGTCGATCTAGGCGGCCCATTGACTCAGTTTATGAAAATGGAAGAGCAAAAAACGTTACCGCTGGGCACAAAGGTGCTTGTTCACCCTAATGTCAACTCAACCGATAGCGACTCGATTGCGTGGGCCATGCATGTTAGCGGCGCCGATACCAAGGTTGGGGCTGTGGATAAGGGCGATGTGCACATTGCGAGTCAGGCGCAGTACCCTCCTGTGGGAAACTCGGAGGACTTCCAAGGGCTTTTGCTGGCTTGCTGGACGACGCCATGGCTCAAAGCCTTGTATAGGGGATTCCTGCGAACGCTGTATAACGCAGAAAACCTTGACTTTTTGAGCGCAGTGCCACAGATCAGCAATGCAGCCCAGGCAAAAGCGGTGCTAGCCCACTTCGTCAGCGATGGCGCCACGCAACGAGTCAACGTCTCCTACGCCGTTAAAAAAGCACTGGTAGCGGCAATAACAAATCCGCCGCAAGACCACGCCGACTGGAGGATACCGTTTGGCTATGATGAACAGAGCGGTACGACTTTTAATGAGCGTATCCGCGGTACAAACGCCTGCGCCGAAATATATAAACTTTTGAAGCAAGACTTTTACTCGAATAGACCGAAATTTAGCGATCAGAGCGAGCGGACGAAGTATATAGACGAGCTCAAGAAATAGTATGTATCACGAAAAGCAATTCAAATATATTGATTACCCAGGAGCATCAACATGAACCGTTTATTTGATCTAGAGGAAGAAGTTGTCAGAGTTAAGAACAAGAGCCAGAAAAAGCACCAGGCGTCAATGCAACTGGCAATAGACGCCGTAGGATACGTGACCAAAACCGACAAGGGTGGCGCCTATCTTCATCCCATCACCACCAATCCGGCGGGAAATATTACAGCCGTAAAGAGCATACAGATAAAGGAAACTAATAGAACAAGAATACCCACAGGCGGCCAGGTTTCGGTCGATAGCGGTAATACCTTCACTAAGAGTAACGTCGAATACGTTTATGCGCAGTACAACAACAAGACTGGAGCGGTGCGTAAAAGCAGTATTGTTATGCTTGGAAGCGCCGCTAAAGCGGCTTCTGTTGTTATCAGCGATGTGGTGGTTACAGACACGGGTATACAGGAAAAATCGGGGGCAACGCCCCTTTATAACATCCGACTCAGAGACGATGAGCAAGGCGGTATAGTTACTCAGTTTATGAAAATGGGCGAGCTAAAAACTGTTCCGTTAGGCGCAAAGGTTTTTGTTCACCCTAATGTTCATTCAACCGATAGCGACTCGATCGTATGGGCCATGCATGTTAGCGGCGCCAATTCCAAGGTGGGTGCCGTGAATAAAGGCGATGTGCTAATTGCTAGTGAGATTGATAACGATAACAATTTTCCTGCTCCTAAAAGGCGATTTAATGACTTTTTCGAGAAATGCTGGACTACTCCCGCGCTCAAAGCATTGTACCGAGGCTTCATGAGAACGCAGTTTAATGCGGAAAACCTCGATTTTTTGAGCGCTGTTGCACAGATCCGCAATGCAACACAGGCACAACACGTTGTCGATTTTTTTGTCAAATCTAGTGCAAAACAATCAGTGAACCTCGGCGGTAGCCGCCGTGGAGACCTAATCAATGCAATAACAAATCCTCCTCCCGCCGGCTATCCGGACTGGCGGGTACCTTTTGGTTTTCATGAACAACATGGAACCACGTTTGTGGAACATATAAATCCACCAGCTGCGGCACCTCTGCATGGTGCGCGGTTAGCTCTCGCAGCAGTAAGCCCCTGTAAAGAAATCTACCAAGAATTAAGCAAGCAGGAGCCCAAGCCGGAATTGAAAAATCCCAAGGAGCGCAAGAACTGTATTGCGGCGCTGATCAAGGATCCCGGTGGCTGAAACAAATCTATTTTTGGGCGGTAAAACTTTTACCTGGTTCCCATGGTCCTCCATGGGATCCCATTCCGCGTTGGACTAATGCCTTCGCGACGGTATTTGCGCAAAAAGCCGGCATTAGTGTCACGTATTGTTGCCTGGTAGGCATTCCCGCGGAGGATCGTGGGCACGAGAGTAAATCTCTCTTTGAGAACTGCAACACCAAGCCTTTACAGGAGGAAATATCATGAAACTAGGCGTAATAGCCAGCCGAGCTACCGGCATCTCAGACGAACATGCTGGAAAAGCTTTTCAAAAAGTGGCCGATAAATGGCATTGCGTTGTTATCTCGCGCGCGGTTGGCAAAGCTTGTACAGGGCTTATTCGTGAAGGCTACGCTTCCAAGGGCTTTCATGTAAAGGCTAAGTCCTGCAATTGGGGGCCAATGGCGGGGTTTTTGCTTGAAGATTATCGCTTAACCAAAAGAAAAAGGGGAGTAGACGACAAGGGGTGGAAAAAACAGGAGAAGGATATCGAAGAACCCTTCAAAAGGAACTTCTGCAGCTTTACACCCTTGCTGATTAGCGAAGACCGAGTCAAGTTTGTGTTGCAGAGTGGCTATGCACGACTGAAAGACAAGACGATTTCTGTTGCTAAGCTTCCTGATAAGTTTGATGTTGAAGCTGACTCTCCTGACTCAGAACTCTTTTCCTTCACCCTTGTAAAAGACAAAGCTAAAAAACAGGTTATCAGTCTAAAACCGGAGAAAAAGGGAAGCTCCATGTGGGGAGTCTATTTTGCCAAGGATGCAGATGTACATCAGCGTGAGAAAAAGGAGGATAAAAACGGATTAATACCGGTTAGGGCTATTGTTAACAAAAAAGACGCCGTTCCAGAAAACATTAAGAACGCCAAATTGATTAAGCGCTATCATGCCAATTTAGGTTGGGTTGACGGCTATCGTGGGGCTTGTACGGGCGATTATGATCTATTCGCGATCTTCCCCCCTACAGCCAGTATGGCCAAGTCGAAAAAACAACCTGGGTGGGCTGGCAACATTCCCTTTGAAATGGAAGGGGTCGATATTCGCCCAGTCAAATTAGGCATCAGAGGCGCAAAAGCAAAGAAGTTGCTTGAAAGAGAACATCCGGACTACGGCAATATGACGGCGCGGATTTACATGATTCGTGACGATTTAAATACAGCATTTCAAGCCGTTGACAAGTGGACCGATCGCATCATGGTTCACCACAGCGATGAAGGCGGCCGCCCTTTCTGGCCAGAACTCGACTATCCTTTACATGCATTTGTCCCCAATGATAAAGATCATTACGCCATTGAAAACCAAAAAGATCTTGTGGGGTTCTTTAAGCGCATTGACAAGCTCGGCTACAAAATTGTCATCCCGCCTAATTGGGAAGATGAACTCGGTCTGAAAAAAATTCATCTCAACTATGAAGTGCCTAAGTGGAGTAAGGATATCCGTAAACGCGCTGATCTAGTCAGACAGAAATCCAGCGCTCAGTCGATAGCGGATGCTTTTGCCGAACCTAAACCCTTGGCGTTGCTGAATGGCATGAAGGTCCTTTTCGATGAATCGGTACCCGTTCAACCGGTAAACCTTGTCCCTAAAGATAAATCATCTCTCGAATCTCAGCATTAGCACAGGGCGAAGGGAAAAACGGTTCGTCATGAAACCTTTATCGTTCCAATGCATGAAAATAGATTTTTGGAGGAATACACATCATGGTTACTCTATTTGATCTGGAAGACGAACAAGAATCTGTCAAGCATAGGGCCGAAAAGGGATTTGTAAAATCAAAAAGCCTGGCTCGGTCGAATGGCAATCGTCCACCCCGCAATCGGCTGCTTACATTACAACAAAGCTTATCCCCAGCAAGTTCATCCCCAGCACGCTTGTCCTCGGCGTATACGCTACCGGAATTAACAATTTTCAATCAATTTTACACGCTTGCGTGTGGGGCTCCAAAACAGAGCAGCTCCAAGCAGCACGACTTAGATCTGAGAGAAGTTATACGAACCCGGATGCTTTATCTCATGCCTATATATTGGGAGGCGTACGATCCAAAGGCCAAAGCTAAGGATCTACCATCTTACAACATGGTGTGGATAGAGGTTAAGAAAGCTTTTGAAGGGCGGAAAATGAAGGACAAGAAAATACTTTATCTTGGCCGCCTTGGCGAACAAGTAAAAGTGTGGGAAGCCTTTTTGGGTGAGTCAAGAGAAAAACTATTCGATAATAATGCGCCCGAACGAAAGGGGCTTGAAGAAGAATTTGGCAAGCTCGTAGCCGACTACAAGAAAACCTATAAGAAAAAGGAATTTCTACCACCACCTGTTATTAGTTTTGAGAACAAGGAAGTTAAATCCTTGGAACAATTTAATCAGAAAAATAAAACTGACGATAAGTTTAGTGCGAATCTATTTGAGACAGTATTGGGAAAAATGCATCCTGCTTCACTGGGCTATACCTACCTTGAATGGTACGACGATGAAGAGCTGGACCCTATTATCCCTGATAATGTTAAAGACATATATAAGGCAATGGCAGCAATCGTCTCGCAGAGCACGCTCACTGCCCCTAAAGACAAAACAACCGGGAAACCGGAGGAGTACGAAGGCGCCTTTAAAACCATTATTGACGCATTATTGGGTCAGAACAAAAGAAAGAAGAGTAGTGAACTAATTACAAAACAGAAAATTGATGGGTGGTCGAACAAACAAAAAACAGCAATCACGAAACAGCTTTTTGAAGTTCAAGCCGGCCTGGGCTCTCTGCATCACTTGTTAGTAACAGGGCAAGAGGTGGATATAGGTCAACTGAAAAGCCTCGCGGTGAAACTTACCAGTACAAAGAACATTTCGGAGACAGGTCTTAATGCCTTAGCTTTAATAAATGCTTCGTATGACACGTTTAATGGTTCCGTCCTAAATAACATAAGTAACGTGCAGACAGGCGTATCAAACTACGTTACAGACAGTGCATGGGCTAACAGTTTTTTTGCGCCTGCAGTTATAACAATAGGCGGTACCGTTCACAAAATAGTAACGACGAACTGGAGTGAACTGAATTTGACTTCCGCGGCAGGAAAGATATTTACTACGTCACTTGGTTTAGCAAGAGTAGGTGCACAGGCAGCGATGTTTATAAAGGAAGGTAATAAAGCCTGGGGCATAAAGCCACTTATGAAAAGTGCTGAAGTGAGCACGAACGTGGCAGGTGTAGTCACAGGCGGTATAGGTATGGTCTTAAATTTTCACCAGATATATAAGGAAATAAAAGAGATCGCAAAGCTTGGTGGAATCTCACGACGATTTGAAGGCGTGGTAATTCGGAATGAGGACCTGAATGAACATCTGGATGTCGAATTTCATAAACACGTTAACAGACATAGAATAGAAAATGACGACTATGAGGCATTTGATGTCATTTTACAAAAGATGCACCATCGTAAAAGTTACAGTTTTATTGGAGCTGTGGGAGCGGTTGCCGGAGTAGGAGCGGGTGCAACAGCGGTAGCAATCAAGGTGGCAGCAATTACAGCAGCAGTAACCCTTTCAAACGCATGGAATCCGGTGGGATGGGTTTTGGTGATTACTTCGGTTGTCGCGGGTCTCGGTTTGCTAGGTTGGAAAGGTGGTAAAAGGGTGTACAAACGGATGTGTTTAAAACGCTTACGCGAAAGAATAGCTAAGAATAACGGATATGTACCGGATTTTTGCAAGACCACCGGAGACTATTGGCGCTACCAAGCAGCTGTAATTATATATTTTTCTTCAATAGCTGCCAGGGACGAAGAGAATCTTAAAACTTATCCTCCTGAAGCGCTATATCGAATTGCTGTCGGTAGAGCATTTGCTTACATACTTTTTGCTGATGCAAATCCGCCCGGTGATATTCGTGAAAATGCATTAGATACAGCCTTTGAATTGGGGGTTCCCGGGATCATGGGATTCATCAAAGGCTAATCGCCGAATATGCACGACAGCCTGGTAGGGTGCGTTAGACAACGGCGAAACGCGCCGAAATCCTATTGGATAATAATTTACTACAAGGTGAAGTTATTTTTTTGAAGGAGTACCCGTCATGGCAACTCTATTTGATCTAGAAGATGAACAACAATCGGTCAGGCATAAGTCCGAAAAGGGCTTAGTGAAATCAAAAGGCCTGACACGATCGAACCGCAATCGCCCGCCCAACAATCGACTGCTGGCGTTGGAACAGAGCTTCTCCTCCCCTGCTTTGTCGTCAGCATATGAGGTGCAGCCAGCACCATTGTCAATACCCACAAAACTGTATCTCATTGCCGGCGGCGGTGACTGGACTAAATTCGGAGTACAGACCAGGGAAGCACTAAAGTCTTTGCAAAAAGACATGGTCTATCTTCTCCCGGAATTCTGGGTAGCAAACAAGAAAAAGCCAGCCAGTAAAATTATTGAGGCACGCTGTTCAACAATTAAAACGGAAATAGAAAAAGGCATCATGAGCGATAGCGACCCAAGCACCGCGAAGCTTTTCCTGAACGGGAGTTTTATAAGCCAACTACTATTCTGGGCTGCCGTACTGAAAGAATCCATAGACGAGGTATTCCATTATTCGTCCTATATTGATGACTCCAATGCATTTAAACAGATGATCAAGAAAGGAATGGATAAATCGATCAAAACTCAAGTAAACCCGCTATTCAAACCAAAGATAAGTGAATTATCCACGTTGAAAATCCCGCCCGAGTTCTTTTCTGAGCTAACCGAAAAGGTAAAGAGGGAACTCGTAAGCAAACAGCTTGTAAGCGCGCTTAAGAAAATAAAACTAGAGGAAACATTAACGCTAAATCCCTTAATGGTGAAAGACCTGGACAAAGATTTCCAAATGCACAAGATGCATGAAACGTCACTCGCTTACCAGGTAGCAGAGAGAGAAACCGGGCTTGTTGTTTCCCCCGCTGATCGGGAGCGCTTTAGGAAAGAACAAAAGGACCTTGCGCTGTTAGCCGAAAATAGCAGCTTCGTTGCGATTGGGAAGCCGTCGAACAAAATAAACCAGGATATTGCGTCAAGTCTTAAGTCGATTCTCGGTTTAGCATTGACGATTCCGAAAGACCATCATTATTCAAAAGCGTCGATCGCCAAGTTAAATGAAAACAAAGAAAGGGCGGTGAAGATTCTTACGCAACTGCAGCTCGCACTCGGTAGTCTGGCGTATTGTGACACGCAGGGAGATCTCAAATTAGACCATGAGAAACTAAACAAGACCCAAAAGTTCTTAAAAGAGGAAAATAGCGATGGCCTGGTTTCCACCCTGGTGGCCACCATAGATGCTTCCGTTGGAACCTGGGATGGAAAAAAGTTTGCGGTTACCGGCAATCAACTGCAAAATTTTAACACATCGCATACAACGCAAAACTTCCTGACGACAAGCAACTTCGGGGATTGGATTCCGGCATTCATCACAATATCGGGATTTGTTTATAAAATTGGTAGAAAAGACTGGGAAGGTCTAAAGAAACAACTTACCGTAGAACATCCTGTGTCTGCTACGGCAGCTGTGCTCGGGAAGATAAAGCAGGGATTGGGTGCCACCGCTGCCGTATACGGACTGGCCGAAAAATATAAGGTGATCGGGAAGTCAGCAGAAGCGGCTAAGCATATAGGAAATGTATCCAAAGTCTCTGGAATAACCGGTATTGTACTTGGCGTTGTTGAGCTGGGTTTTGTCGCTAAAGATATTAACAATATCCATAACCTGGAAACACGATTTAAAACGCTGATTGCGAAGGATACTAAGGGGGGGTTGAAAGGCATTTTGAACGGCAAGGTGAGTACGGGAGTAAAACGACATAGAGTTCAAGACCCACGCTATAAGGCATTTGATAAGATCCTGCAAAAATATGGGCATAGAACGCATTACAAAGTCATTTCCGGTGTCGGCGCCGTTGCCAGTATCGCTGCCGGTAGTTTGACCACCGCCATCGCATTCGGTGCAGCAGTGGGCCTGGCGAATATTTGGAACCCGGTGGGATGGGTATGCGTCGGCGCCGCACTGGTCACAGGCGTTGGGTTGTTGTCCTATAAGGGAGTCAAGAGAATAACGTACAAAAAACACAAGCTTGGTAAGTTGAAGAAGGAATTTAGAGACGTACCGGCGTTTTGCAAAACCAGCGGAGACTACTGGCGCTACAAAGCGGCCACAACCATTTTTATCGCTGCAACAATGGAAGATGGAGATGTTCTGTTGTTGGGTGACGAGCTTAAAAAGGACATTGCCGTTGGTAGGGCATTTGCGATAGTTCTCTTTGGCGCGGCAATCAAGAACGATGCAAAACCTCAGGAGCGGAAGCAGGCGAGCGAAAAGGCCTATCAAACGGCGGCCCAAATGGGAATTCCCGGCATCATGGCATTTATTAAAGGCTAGTGTACTCTCGACTGGCAGGAAAGCCTGGCACGAGATATGAAAGCTGTACAAGCCATGCAGGCACACGTAGCAATCGCGCAGGACTCAGGTAACGCCGCAGCCGGGCGCGCGCTTTCGCTCACGTGGTTGTGCCATATAGTCGGTGATTTACATGAGCCCCTGCACACAACCTCTTTATTCACAGACAGACGCCTTCGAGACGGTGATCGCGGCGGCAACGAGATTCCGCTTGAAGGGCGAGGCAGCGTTCGCAATCTGCATGCGTTGGGGGACAGCTTGGCGGGAGATAGTGTCAGTGATCGGGTTCAGAAGCGCCAGGTAGCACGGATTGCGCAGCGCTTCCCAGCGTCGACGCTACGCGCGCCACACATCACCGACGTCAACACCTGGGTGCAGGAAAGCGTGTTTTTGTCGGAGAACCTGGCCTATGACACGGCTATTCTCAGTCACGTTAATACACATGAAAAACAGGTGGCAAACTCGCTCCGGTAACGATTACAGACAACTATGTCGACAGCGCGCGGGATGTGGCAGAGCAGCGCATTGCGCTCGCCGGTTACCGCTTGGCGGCAATGCTCGCCGAGGCACTGGTGAGTGGCTCAGAAAAAAGTAGTGGGGCAACACGCTGCTCTAGCGCACACAAGGACCAATTACACTGTTGCCGCATCGTCTTTGAGCTGCTCGTGCACATCGTTCAATATACGCTGATTGGTTTTTACCCTTTCTACAATGTCGCGGAATGGTAGTAAATCCATCGGTTGATGTTTATGCTCACGTGCGATTCCAACCAAATATTTTCCATGTTCAAAAAAGATCTTATACGCCTGGAAGATATTGAACTTCGGGTCAAACATATGAGTCGGTAGGGAGGCAACGCCATTGACTTCGATGACGACGAATTCACCCTCTTGCATTGCCTGTTCGCTTTCGGCTTTCACGTCGACCCGGCCGAAATTGAAGCCAGGTTGATCGGCAAAAACTTTAAACAACGACTGTTCCAGCGCGGGCGTCAGCAGATGCATGTCGTCGGTAAACTTACAACCCAGGGTGTGCGAGCCAATAAAAGACAAGCGCACCTCCTCCCCTTCTACCGGCACCCTATCCGTTTCAATGTACTGTAAGAACGAACTCCAGTGATGGGTGTAGCGTTCATGGCCTTGAGCCAGGATATTAATGCTGTCTTTGCCATTGCCAACAATGGTTGGAAAGTGCTTCTTGTTGATTCCGGTAATACGTGGCACGCCATTTTGACGAATGTAAAAAATACCACATTCATATGAATGAGGAGTAAATTTTTGCAGAATATAGTCGCCCATCAACAATGGTACATTTTTCTTCACGTCGTTCAGGCTGTTGATTTTGCTGATGCCCTTGCCGACACAGCCAACGTCGGATTTGAGGATGACGGGATAAGCGTGGTCCTCGATAAACTTGAGAATAAAGTCTTCTTTCTGCTCTATTTTCCAGTGGTCTTCTACCAGCGCGCCAGGCATAAAGTAGTCTTGGTTGAACGCCAATTGACTTTCATATTTTGAGCCAATTCCAATCTCGCCGTGATTCATGCAGTAGTTGGCTTTGGCCATTGTACGAATACCTATGCCTTTAAGCGCACACTGAAATCCAAGGTAGATATAGTATGGCGCTTCGAAAATTCGCGGGTTCCAAAACTCGTAGGGCTTGATAAAGGGCTTTTTCACTACAACAATTCTCTGGTCTGATATCAGCGAAACTTATTCAAGCTTCTAGACCGGACTGAACAGACGGAGAGTTTTCGAGACATGCCGCGAATCCATCCATGGAGGCTCTATCCCTAGCGACCCTGCTAGGGAAGGTCTCGAAAACTCTCCGTCTATTCAGCCCTACGCAGCTTCGTGTGGACGTATTTTAACGCGTCGCGAATGCTATTCGGCAGAAATTTCGCTACCATAAGTTTGATTCTGGTTCCCAGGCCAAGCACGTATCTTGTATTAGGTCGTTGCGACAGCAATGCATGCTGTACAGCAGTGGCGACTGTTTCGGGCGAGCCACCGGAAGCATCAAGACGGTTTAAAAGCAGTCGTCGGTCGGCAAGTGCGTGGCCATACAGTGTTTCACTCTCCGCAGCCATATTGCTCTGCAACTCGCCCTCTGCCTTGATCACTTTGCTCCAAATAGGCGTTGCAATAACACCGGGCTCAATCATGGCGACATGAATACCAAAGGGGCGAAGCTCCATACGTAACACATCAGTCAAGGCCAGCAGGGCGTATTTTGACGCGCAGTACGGACCAGTAAAGGCGGATGGTATATGGCCACTGGTTGAACCTATGTTAACGATTCGTCCTTGGTGTTCACGTAATAGTGGCAGGAATGCCCGCGTTACCGCCATTTGCCCAACGACGTTGACGTCCATTTGTGTTTGTAGGTCTTGTTGCGACACGAATTCCAGCGGGCCGGAAATCATAATGCCTGCATTGTTAACCAGTCCTATAAAATGGCTGCCTTTCAGTGCTGCGGTAACTTTTGTCGCGGCGGCAGCAACACTCGCCGTGTCGGTCACATCAAGGAGAATGGGTGTGACGTGATCGGCATTGGCGTTGCTGAGAAATTGCCGGTCTGCTTCGCTACGCACGCCGGCAAATACGTGCACACCGAGATCAGCAAGTGCCAGTGCACATGCGTTGCCTATACCGGTGGATGCGCCGGTAACCAAAATGGTAGCGTTTGCAGGCGGCCAACTCACTCGCTCTTCCCAACAAAAAAACTATTCAATGGCGTAGCATGGAATCTGGGTCACAATGGGTGGGGAAACGGTGGCTACTCGAACCCCAGGCTCGCGGTAACTGGCCAGTTCATAGCACCAGGCAGGATCACTTATTTTTTTGCCTGGCACGGGCACAAATTCAGAAGTGCCGAATTCGTCGATGTAGTCCTTCCAGACGTGATCACAAACGTTGTCGTAGGCGCAGTCCTTACAGGCTTTAGGGCGGCGTTTTCGCAGCAACTCCACCAGGCGCGTCACGCCGAAAACTCTTAAGCCATAAACACCATGCCGGGTCGCGAAAGAATGATCTTTGAGAAAGACGCTACCCGCCAGCGCGATGCTACTTACCGCCCAGCGGTGATACCACTTATCACCGCGCCGCACTACCTGACTTAGGTAGTAATTCCAGTCATCCGGATCAAAGCTTTGTTGATACAGGTTCATCACGTGTTTTTCGTAGCCCCTCATAAAGCAAGGCGGTACGTACTTCACACTGATAGGTGGCAGTTGGTGTTTGTGTTGATCGATAGCTTTTTTTATCTGATCTGTCGCATTTGAATACGTTACGAACATGGCTTTGTTCGCACCGTCTGCCTGGGCGACCGGACTGAAAACTGCAAGATGTATACATTGCATTTTCAGCTGTACCAGCTTACCAACAATATCGACGACATGCTTGTAGTTCTGACCATTGACCGTGGTACTGCCTCTGCACCTCGCCCCTCGCGATTTAACATTTTCTACTGCCGCAAGTATTTTGTTAAAACTACCGTTGATTTGTGTCTGGCTATCGTGCAATTCGCTGTTATGGCCATGGATGGAAAACAGAAAGTCATTGGCGCCGGCATCCAACAGCCTGTCGGCAAAAGCTTTGCTGGCAAGCCTCAAACCGTTGGTTATAAAAGATATATTGATATAGCCAAGCTCTGTTGCATAAGCGACCAACTCGAAAATATCTTTTCTTATGGTCGGCTCGCCACCGGTAAACTCCACTTCGGTGGCGCCTTGCTTACGCATGACTCGCAAGCGGCTAAGCACCTGCTGAGTGGACGGTTCGCCTTTGGAACTGGTGACGGAGTCAAGGTAGTAACAGAAGGGGCAGCGGGCATTGCAGCGATAGCCCAGACGGATTTCCACGCGCTCGGAGAACTTTCTCATCATGATGTTCAACCCCTGGCCTGATTGAAACTGACTCGCGCATTTGTATCGTTCTGAACAGACGCATATAAATTTTTCACCCGTTCAATGTAACGCGCCGCCGAATACTCTTGTTCTACTAACTGCCGCGCACAGCGACCCATCGCCTCTATATTTGCATCCAGCATGTCCACGTAGTTGCGTAGGGTAGCGGCAAGTTCGTCGACGGATTTGCTGGCAAAGGTCGTTCCTACGGAAGCGTCCGGAATTAACTCCGGAATACCACCGATCTCCGCACCTATAACCGGTTTACCCAGCGCGTAGGATTCGAGCATACTGATGGGCGCGTTTTCGTACCACTCCGAGGGCAACACGGTTGCGCGCGCAGCACGTACCGCCGAATGCAGATTCTCTCCTGAGAGGTGGCCTAAAAAAGTGACATCCGCTTCTTCCTCTTGCGCCAGCTCGCGTAACTCGTCGAGTTGTGGACCATCGCCAGCCATTGACACCGCCACCTTTGCCCTTGCTGCAGCCTTGATCAAGGTGATCAAGCCTTTTTCCGGCGACAGGCGGCCGAAGTAAAGAAAGTCCTTGCCGGCGGTATAGTCAGGTTGATAACTGGCAGCGTCGAGAAAATTGGGTATGTGTACAAATCGCTCGGCTTCCCAGCCCCACTCGACCATTTTCTGCTGATAAAAGCGACACGGCACGATGAAGCGATCAACATTTTTTCTATAGCTTTGCAACGCACCATGCAGCATAGCCTCAGCCATCACTACCGCACTGAGGGGTAGCGAGTCCTTAACGCAGCGTTGGGCCACAACATTGTGCAGCTTGCCACCCTTGCAGCGTTCACATATTTCCCCACGGCGAAACATATGATAAGCCGGGCAAGCGGGTTTTAAATCGTGCAGGGTCATTACCGTCGGTACTTGTTGCTGTTTGAGCACAGAAAGGATAGACGGAGAAATATGGTGGTAGATGCTGTGGCAATGAGCCACAGTGGGGCGCGTGGTCTGCAACAAACGCTGAAGTTTTTTTCGCGCCTCAAATGAATAAATAACTTTCGGTAGCCGCAAGAGCTTCTGCCCTAGAGAGTACTCCTGCCCAAATTCAATCTCGGTGACGAAATGCTCTTCCCAGGGAGAAGCGAGATTGCTAGGATGTTGCATGGCGAACGGTACAACTTTCCAACCCGCAGCGTCGAACAAGCGGTTATGCTCAAGATAAACAGCCTCGGAGCCATCCCTGAGATAGTGGTAGTTGTTGACAGAAAGTAATGTGCTCAATACGTTTCCAAACGCGCTTTAACTGGCTTGTGCACGTTCGACCGCGACATAATTCACCTGACCATACTCAACAATTCTATTCACTATTCGTTCGCCCGCACCACTTGCCCCGTAGATCTCAGGCCATGCTGGATGCCGCGCATCGCATGCCCAGTCAACAGCGCGCAAAATGGATGAGCGCCGAAATCCAGTGACCACATTGGCGCCGTTACGCACAGTGAGATGACGTTCCGTATTATTTCTAATCGTGACGCAGGGTACCCCGAGCATATAGGCTTCTTCCTGCAAACAGCCGCTGTCAGTCAATACCGCTTTGGCGTGCTTAGCGAATGAGAGGGAATCGAAGGGGGCAACTGGAGGGATGTTCAATACCGGACCGAGTACGCTCTGGTTTATTCCCCACCGACGCATTGCATTCACAGTGCGCGGGTGCATGGGAAAGACAACCGCGCAGCGGTGTTCGGCGATGGCCCTCAAAATGGCAAATACTTTGCGCATACGCTCGCCAGAGTCGGTGAACTGTTTGCGATGCATGGTCACGTATAAGTAATCGCCATCAAAAACTCGATGTCTTATTTTCTCGGCAAAGTCTTGCAGCACATCTACGGTGGTATTGCCGTCGCAATAGACTTCGCCGTGGATGTCAGGACAGTCTTGCAGCAGCCGTTGTTCATGCTCGGTATAGGCAAATAGCAAACTCGCCACTGAGTCGACCATGATTCGATTGCGCTCTTCATACATGAATTTGTCACGTGAGCGCAATCCTGCCTCTATGTGGGTCACATCAAGATCCATATACATAGCGGCCAAAGCGCCTTCCAGTGATGCCGCGGTATCGCCGTTAACGATGACATGGGTAATATTGTCGCGCTTGAAGGTGCGTTGTAGCCAATCGATAGCGGCGCCGAGACGATAAGGTTCAGACATCTTCCTGCTCAGGTCGTAACCCATGTCCGCGTAAATACTTCCGCACATACTGGGGTCGCTGTGCTGATTGGTATGCAGCACCTCATAGGGAATATGAGCTTTCTCCAGCGCATTCACGATCGCGTAGTTTTTTATTATTTCCGGTCGTGTGCCCTGCACTATCGCTATTCGCATCTAGTACTCCTTAGTAATTCTCGATTTCATGCGCGAAACACTCGGCAACCACACGATTGCCTGTTTCGTTAAAGTGCACCGGATCGGTGTAGCAATCGCTGCTCAAATCTGGAAATTTAACCTGCCGGGCGATCGACGACTGGTCGATAAGACGCGTGATGCATGCGTTGTATTGTTGCCGCGTGTCGCTGGTTTCGCGGGCAAAAAACGCATGCCCATCGGCCCAAATCGGTGGAATCTCACCACAATAAACGACTTTGAAGCCATGCATTTGCAAGGCTGTCAGTGTTTGCCGGTAATATTCCTCGAATAGATCCAACGGCGTTGCATTGCCAACATCGTTGGTACCAATCAAAATACAGGCTTGATGGCAGTCATGGGTAAGCGGCAGTTCCTTGCTTAGCCGGAACCACAAATCGCGCGCCGTATGACCATTGTCGCTGAAGTTGAGTGTTTGCCATCGGTAGCGCGTGCGTTCATTAAGCGTTTTGACGAGGTATAACGGGTAACAGCCGTAGGAACGTGCGCCAAAGGTTTGGCTGTCACCCCAACATACCAGCTTCTGATAGTTCACCGGCGCGTTATTTCCGTGCCGCTCGAGCAAAAGCGGTTAACCGAAACTGGCTGGCGTAGTGAACTGTTTGGGGGATCTTTCAGAAATTTCAGGGGTCGGGAAGCCTGTGCCTTTTTAAGTCCGATAAAGGCGTAATGTCGAGCCCCTAGTGCATTCGTATTTATAAAAATGGTCTGGCTTTTCACGTCAGGCGGTTGCGGCTAAAGTATAACCGCCCTTTTTCACCAAACGCAATACTTTTCCAACATAAGCTCTTGATGTAGCTCGTTAAAGGCGCGCCAAAAACAAAATCCGAACATTTATCGACCACTAATGGTCAAAATTTGTCACTTAGGCTCGTATTTTGCCCTTAATGACCAATCCCTGATTAAGCTTACAGAAATTACTTATTAATAAACAAAGACTTAAATATTGGCACAGATATCGCAATGTGAATACCAATAGCACATATTGTCGTAGGGATTTCAAAATGAACCTCAGCAGACCGTTACCAGTAGAAAGCGTCGAGCAAACTCCAAAACGCAAAGCAGAGGTCGTGCCGCTGTTCGATCCCAGTCTCGACCAGGCGCTGGAAAACCTTAATCGCATCACCGGCTTGCAGTTTGACAGTTATCCGCAATCGTTGGTGAATAGCGACAGCGTTGAGCCATAAAAACAAAAACCCGCAGTTTGCACCGCGGGTTTTGTGTTTTAAGCCTACTAGAGAGAAATATTAGCCAGTTGCAGCAAAGCGCGCACGACGCAGCGCAGCGGCCGATTGCTGCACGCGTTGCACAAACAGTTCGTCGACGCGCACATTTTGCTTGTCAGTAATTCCGCTGCAATGAATACTCATGTGCTCAATATTACCCGCTGCGGGTACGCTTACCTTGCCGGACAACATCAGCGAAAAACCTTCCACCTCTACACATTCGTCAATTAACATAGCGTGACGGCCGCGTTTGTCGGTGTAATGCAGCACGATACCAACCGCTTCAGCTGGAGGAATCGGGAAGCCCAGCCAGGCGGCGACATTGAATTCCAGTGGCAGTTTTGATGATTGACCCGCAGAGCGGTAGGTTGCTTCGGGCACATTGGCCAAAAAACAGGACTGGATCAGTTGGGGGGGTAAGTTACGGCTCATCGTGGTGTCCTTCGAAACAAAATTGTTCAATAATTGCTCACATTTTAACTATACGATGTTTTCCTGAATTATAAAATCGTGAAAAACGCAATCTGTGCGAACCATCACGAACTAGATAAGACGCAATCAGCGGAATGCAACGATGATCAATAAATTAGCGGTTTCAGTACAGCAGCAGGGTTTGCATGACATCACTACCAACGTAACGCATGCAGTTGAACAGGCTAAAGTGCTAACCGGTCTGTGCACGCTGTATATTCAGCACACATCGGCCAGCCTGTTGATTCAGGAAAACTACGATCCTTCCGCACGTCACGACCTGGAGGCCTGGTTAAACCGGCTTGTGCCGGAGAACGACTCGCTCTATACCCACACGCTGGAAGGTCCAGATGATATGCCGGCCCATATCAAGTCCGCATTGACTGCCACCAATCTTTCTATACCCATCATGGAGGGCAAGCTGGCGTTGGGTACCTGGCAGGGAATTTTCTTGTGGGAACACCGTCATTACCGAGGTAAGCGGCAGTTAGTGCTACATATCGGCGAGGATTAATCAGGCTAAGCGTTCAATTCCGGATTCTGAATAAGCTCAATACAGGCACCATCCGGGTCGAAAAAAAACAGCGCCCAGACGCCGTCTATGGGTAGATCCGGTCCCATATCCAACCATACTGGCGTGGTGGGGCAGTTAACACCATTTTGTAACAGCACCTCATAGCACGCCTGACAATCATCGACCGCCAGCGCAATACGGTATAAACCCAAATTGTTCATTTCTGTATAGGGCTGCCCGATCGGCTTGGGGTTGGTCCATTCGGTCAATTGCACACCAAAGCGATGCTCTTCACCGGGAATATGCAGCAGCGTACTTTCGAAGTGCACACTGCCAGCGGCGCCATACACGAGGCCGTTCATCTCGTGATCCAGCAGCGGCTCGGACGTCTGAAAACCAAGGTTGTCGCAATACCACGCGAAGCTACGTTCGATATTGCTGCAGTTGACGTTGACATAGCCCATTTCCACTGGCCCATCGTGATCGAAGAATTCGAGCACCATGTCGTCAGGACCACTGAAACAAAAGAACCGGCGGCGTAGATCACGGTCGCTATCGATAAGCACATCTTCCGGCGCACTAAAGCAATTGACGTTACTATCGGCCAGCCGTTCGCACTGCAAGGCAATTTCGGGAACTTTGAAAGCTAAACGGCTAAAACCGAGATGATGAGGCTGTTGATACGGCTCGCCAGTAATCAACGGCGTTTTCCATTCCAGCAAATCGAGCGCGGTGCCGTGAAAGCTGAGATGGTCGTTGAGCATAAAGGCATCCCATTGCATGTGGGGTCCCATGCCGAGCTTTGTACCATCTTGCGGAGCTGGGCCGGTGTGGGCCTCAGTATTCAAACCAACGACATTTTCATAAAACTTCTGCGCGCTTTCCAGCTGCGAACAATTGATATTCACATGCCGTACTGCCTGCACCGGAATCGCCATGCTCACCTCTTTTCGCGCCAGTTTAATGTAGCTATTCTGGCGCCGGTGGCAAAGGCTTGTCAAACCTAGTCGAGCATGAATTTATTAGTCCGCGCCGAACAATTCGCCGCTCACTCAGCAGTATTCCGTTAGCTTTGGTCTACTCAGAAGCTAGGCACGCGAGAGGCTGGGGTTGTTTTGGAGTGACTAGCGCCAGGGATGGACGCGGGATGGGGCACGGATGCCCCATGGAACGGAAAAATAATCCCAGCCTCTCGCGTGCCA
This sequence comes from Pseudomonadales bacterium, assembly GCA_051008535.1. Taxonomy (GTDB): domain Bacteria; phylum Pseudomonadota; class Gammaproteobacteria; order Pseudomonadales; family JAUIET01; genus JBBKXJ01. The sequence continues at coordinate 21,399 of JBPCXM010000400.1, forward strand.
ATGATAATGGCAAAGGAGTAGATGCATCATTGGCTTTAAGCAATCGTAATAGGTCGTTGTTACAACGCAAACAATGCCCGAACAATCATGGTAAACACAGCACCAGTGCTAATAAGATAAACCAGAAAACGCACGTTGACATTGTTAAACGTGCATTGAACCAGGCTATGCGCATAACGGCCAATGCAAAACACCCAGGCGCAGGTAATATGGGTTGCGTCTACTGTTTGCGTCATAAACAGGTATGCACAGATCACGTAAAAAAGTACGGGAACTTCAAACAGGTTTTTGAAATTATCGGAAGGATACTTAGCGAAATCAGGCAAGGCGGCGACCAGGCGGTCTTGCGTGCGTATACCATTAGGGTCAACGCCTTGCTTTAAGAAATAATTAAGCCGGCTGGCAAGCGTGACTAGCCAGACAATTATCGTCAGTACCAGGGTCCAAAGAACTGGGTTAAAGATATCGGCTTGTTGCATGTCTACTCACCTTCGACGTAGTGGTTTTTGTCGACATTGGTTTCGGCGACGGCTATTCCAGTTCATAAACCGCCGACACCGAAGCGTGCACGTTGACGTCTCCCGCTTCGATCGGCGGTGCGCCGCTGTCCATCGCTGCCGCACCGCGCATCATCATACGCTCGGTATGCATGCGCAGCGGTGTAGCAACGGCGTTGTCTAGATTTAATGACAATGTACGCTTGATTTTATCGCCGGAAGCCGCGGCCAGCGTCTGCGCATCAGTTTGTGCGATCTCCATCGCCTGCTTGATGGCTTGTGCACGATATTCGCGCGGGTCCGCCAAACCGAACTGTACTGAATTGACCGTGTTCGCGCCGGCAGTCATTGCCGCGCCAATGATATCGCCAGCCAGCTGCATTTTCTGTGTTTGCACTTGCAGACTATTCGTCACACGATAGCCAACTATTTTTGTGTTCCATTCTGGCGTAGGATTGCGTGGTCGTTGTGACCACATCGGATGTACCTGAAACTGCTGGGTCTTATATTCGTCTTTGCCCAGGCCCAACTTCTTGAGCGTACGTATCATGGCCTTCATTTTTTCATTGTTAGAAGACAAGGCCGCTTGCGCCGTACTCGCCTCGCTGGTCACGCCCAGATTCACCATAACCTGGTCCGGGCTCACGTTAAGGATGGCTTCGCCGCGCACCGAAAGTTGCGACACTGGCGTTTCTTCAGCAAGCGAAGACATCGCAGCTACAGCCCAAAGCACGCAAAAAGTGAGGATTTTATGCATAGGAGATCCTGTTTATTCATCGGTTAGGCGTTGCACTATACGTGGCAGTTCAGCTTGCTGCTTGGCGTCCAGCGAGGGGTACTCGGGCTTCAATTCGGTCAATGTCTCTTGCAGAATGTGCGCTACCGTTAGCCGCATAAACGGCTTGTTGTCGGCCGGAATAATATGCCAAGGGGCCGAAGCTGTCGAGGTCGCATTAATGCACTGTTGGTATGCATGCATATAGTCTTTCCAATGCTCTCGCTCGGCCAGATCCGCCGCCGAGAACTTCCAGTTTTTCGCAGGTGTTTGAAGGCGTGACAGAAAGCGCTGGCGCTGCTCTTCCTTTGACACATTTAAAAAGAATTTCAAAATCACCGTACCGTTGCGCGTCAAGTGTTGCTCGTGGGTACAAATCGACTCGTAACGATGCTCCCAAAACTTTCTGTTTTTCGCTGGCTCCATCAAGCGCTGGGCCTTGATATACTCCGGATGCACGCGTACCACCAGCACTTCTTCATAGTAGCTGCGGTTGAATACGCCAATACGACCGCGCTCCGGTAGCCGGCAAGCGGTGCGCCAAAGAAAATCATGGTCCAACTCTTCCGGCGATGGCGCCTTAAACGAATACACCTGAAAGCCCGCCGGGTTTAATTTTCCCAGCACGGCACGAATGGTGGAATCTTTCCCTGCCGCGTCCATGGCCTGAAACACGCACAATACAGCATGCTTGTTTTGCGCATAAAGTCGCCGTTGCTGTTGGTCGAGTTGCTTTACCGTTTTTTTGAGTTGTTTTTCGCAGTCATTGTCGTCCGGTGCGTTTTTTGGGGGCGAGCTATGCGCTTTAGCAATGCGAAAACTACCATCGACCGGCGCGCAAAAATCTTTTGCAGAGAAAGTATAATCAGAAGTGCTCATAAGGCATTGGCTGTTTATGTGATTAAGTGCCCGCTATGATATGGCCGAAAACCCCGCTGTCAAATTTGCGTTCGCTTTGAGTTAGCCGGCCTGCAATTGTTACAATGGCACAATAAACCACAACCGAGATACCGCCGTGCGTACATTTCTACTCTGTCTGGTCGCAAGCATTCTTACCGCGTGTTCCACCTCCAGCGGCAACCCAACGACTTATGCCTACAAGATTGAAGACACGATACGTGACAATACGGACTCAAAACGATTGATCATCGCACATGTGAATTTCGGTAAGCCCTCGCGCTTGTACTTGCAGGATTATGAACAGCGCGTCGATGATTTCCTAAAAGCCTATTTAAAAAAGCACGGCTATAACTTTGTGTCTAGCGCCTTGTTTGAACAGGCCTGGCAAGAAAGCGTGCGCAAGCACGGCAACCCCTTCGATGAATCTACCGGCAAGTTAAACCAAAAAACCTTTCAACTGGTGGTCGCCGACACGGTTAACCAGCTGAAGGAACGCAACGACGTTGACTATGTTATGTTTACCGATCTCATTGAACGCGAAGTGCAATTTACAACCGGTATAAGCCACGTAGCGCGCTGGGACGGTGTGACTCGCAAGCCATCACTGCAAGGCCCCGGTGACGGTATTCCCGGCGGGTTTAACTGGGCAGCATCGGTCGATGCGGTATCGCTGTGGGTAAATGTTTTTTCGCTGGACTTGGCATTGCAGTTTCAGAGCGCTGGCGGCATCGAGGTTACTCAGGCAATCGATATGAAAGCTTCCAATCCAAAATTTATACGCCGCCGCACTATTCTTGGTAACAAATCGAATATCGAGGAAGGTATTAAGCTGGCCATGCATCCGCTCGTGGCGATGAAGGGTTATCCCGGCGAGAAGAAATAATTTTCTATAACAACAAACCCATGCTACGTTCTATGCACCAAAACGCAGCGGCTGATCCAATAACATAAGTCGGTAACCAGCGTAGCTTTGGCAGCCAGTCCTTGACTGCGCGCGCCAGGAGCCATCCTAGCACCAACACCACGCCGATAAATGTGATTTGACCCACTTCGACACCGACATTGAACATTAACAAGGCGGCGACAATCTCTTCCTGTGGCAGGCCGATATCAATCAGTGCCGATGCGAAGCCCAAGCCATGCAGCAAGCCGAAGGCGCTGCACACAATAAATGAATGACGCTTGACTAGGCCATCTTTATTGGCTCGCTTGCTTGCCAGCTCGTTAGCAAGCAACAGGATAGTTAGCGCGATAAAAATCTCGGTAAGATCTTGCGGCACGCGAACAATCTGCAAAGCCGCCAGGGCCAAGGTCACACTATGGCCCAGCGTAAATGCAGTGACGGCAATTAACAACTTGCGTAAGGGCAGCAATAAAATCAACGCCCAAACGAAAAATAAATGATCGACGCCTTTCAAAATATGGTCCATACCTAGCAGGAAATAATCCCACATCACCTGGCCACGCTGCGCGCGTTTCGGCACCAAATATTCGTTTTGATCGCCATTCAGCAACACGCGAAATTCGCGGCCATCCAGTAGATCTATACGCACCAGCGCCGCACTCTTATTTTCGACAAGCCCGTCGATTCGGATGCCGTGCCCCACCAATCCCTTAACACCGCAATCGACCTGCCAGCGCCAAACGGCGCCAACGGGGTCGGGTACTTGTGTTGCAGCTTCGGTTTCAGCACAGTGCGCCGGCAAGCGCGCTTCGATACGCGTAGGCGTCGACAAGACACGCGGCGTTTTCCAATTCACAGCAATCTGGCCACTCGCAGTTTCCTGCAGCGCGAGCAGTGACGGTGCCATTTTATGCGCGTAGGCGAAAGGAGATAAGACGACGCTCACCAACATGACCAACAACAGTCTTCTCATGATTTCACCACCTCGTAGCGTGCGCGCAAAGCTTTCATTTTTTCTGCCTGTGCAAGATCACCCTGTTGGCGCCTAAAGTGGTAAACCAGTTTGTCACGTACCGCTCTCAACTCTTGTAGTCGAGGTTCTTTCTTGCCGTGTACCCATACGACATGTTGTCCATAGGGTGAGGCCAACGGTTCGCACCAGGCTTGCGCCGCGCAAGCAAACGTTTGGTTCGCGAAACTTTCACCGAAATGCTTTTGTAACTGGCGCGGCGATAGGTAAGGAAAATGATTGCCTGACAAAAACGGATCGCTGGATAAAAGCGCCTTCTCTGGTGCGACTTTGTCCAACGCAAAAGACTTGTACAAACGCGTGGCTCTGGCCTCCGCTTGCTGTCCATGTTTATCACCGCTAATAAAGACGTGGCTTATTTCCATGCTCGCCGGCAGCGTGAACTCTTGTTGTTTCTCCTGGTAGATTTTCTGTAAGTCCTCTTCGGTGGGCTCAATTGCCTCGCCGGGTGCACGATAGATACTCTCCATCGCCTGAACAAGGCGCCGCTTTACCACCAAATCGTTCTCGTGCATGTTCAAAGCATACGCTTGCTGCAACAACTCAGCTTCGCTCTTGCCTTCACTGTCGCCAAGAAACCGCATATCGCGCAACAACCTTTGCTGCACCACGCGATCGCGCAAATGCAAATTTAGCCGCAGCGCCTCGTTAAATAGCATCGCCTGATCCAACTCCAGCTGCACCAGTCGCTCCATCGTCGCAGTATCCGGCGCGCGCCCAGTGCTGGTTAACCATTCGCCTTTGAGCAGCGCAATACGTTCCGCACTTGGATAATCAACACTGGGCGGCGCAGCCGGCGGTGCGGTTGAGTTTGTTACTATATACAACAACGTACCCAACACGAAAAAGTGTAATGCGGGTTTCTTGAAAAACGCGGGCAATGGGTTACCTCATAGCGAGTCAGGGTGTAGTGGCACTGCGATACCAAATGGGTGAACTCCAGGCACGCTCATGTACTACCGGCCGATGTTCGGCGGCACAACAAGGTTCCAGACCCTCGCCAATCGTGCTTGGGTCCGAACAGTTGACCTTATTGGCGACACAAATATGTTGGCTCCAACGGCAACTCGGGTTCTCGACAACACGCGCGTAATAGTAGGTGCTTTGTTTGCCATTAAATTCCGGATCACGCCACACGCTGCAAAGATTGCTGAAACCGGCACCGCTGGTCTTGCAGGTATTCGTATCGACGCTAGCGCCGTTGTCCGGATTACCAGCGACTTCGTAGATGCTTTCCTGGGATTTGCCATTGCCGTCAACCCAGCTCTTGATAATTTGCACACGCTGTAAGGGCATACCAACTACGGGATCACGCGCAGCCGACACAATAAAACTCGGGACTGCATCAGCGTTGGTCGTCACTGGCAAATCGCTCCCCATAGGTACACCGTTAGCGTAGCCCTGGGCAACGAAATCGGCTTGCTCGCAAAGCTCCGTTGGGTAATTCCAGCCACCAAAGAAGCGTAGTTTAATACGCGAGCCGCTGGTGCCATAAGCTTCGCGACGCTGCATCGCAGCATACAAAGAATCGCGTGTGTTCTCCTCTGCGTACAATACGGCCAAGCCGCCGGCGTTATATTCTACCTTGTCGGGCAATCCCGGTGGGATTTCCTCCGCGGCAGGAATGCCAGCGCCCCCGTGACCCTGAAACAGATCTTCCTCGACTGCACCTGGCGCAGCAATATGCGTATCGGTACTGGCGACAAAGCCCATTTTAAATGGGTTGACGCCGAGCTTTTCTTCCTCGCGTAAACCATTACGCAGCACTTCGCGAATGTATCCACCCGTCGGTTGTGGTTCGTTGTCTTCTTTGGAACTGAATTTAGCGGCAAAATTATCGTATGGAAGATATTCGAACGCGCACAGTTCATCTACCGCTACGTCACCGAACGCGCCGTAATAACATTCGGAGCTGCCTTTGTGTTGCATCATTTCCACCAGCACTTCAAATTGACGTCGCAGTTTGGCGTCGCTTGCAGTGATCGGCTGATCAGAATCATTAGTCAACTTAAACATGGAACCGGAACTCAAGTTTGGGTTGTGCGGTATAACTAGCACCTCGCAACCCGGCGTACCGTCGACGCATTGCTCATCAAGCGCCGCCCATAGCTTACTCGGCGTATTCGCCTCAATAAAACTGACCGGTAATTTCGTCACATTGTTATTGCGGAATATGACATTGCGATGCATGTTGTTCGCCCGGTCCTCCACCCCGGTCCATTCGTAGGCGTTAAACGACGTAAATTCACAGCCGCTGCTGCGATCATAGGCTTGCTCGGCGGCATCTTGCGTGTCCCGCCAAACACTATTCGCTGCTTGCAAACAGTTTTCGCCATTCTCTCCGCAGTATGCCCAACGTGTGCCCCAAACCGAGGCGCGCATATTCATCATATAAAACGCCACCCGTGGCCAGCGCCGGTAGACACGGCACACCCAATTGTTGTAGCCCTCTAGCTCAGGCGTATTGCAAATACGCACTTCGCCAAACTGCTCAGCGTGATCGGTAACGGCGGTAAAATCCAGCGGCCGTGAAATGCGCTGCGTACGCTGCGGTTGGCCTTCTTCGCTGTAAGGTTGAATGCCCAATGCTTCACCCTTGGCGAAACGATAGGCGTCGAACGGAGTGTTGCGCGTCCCTTGGGTGCTGGCATCCTGCGAGTACGCGGTATGAACGTGCGTATCACCAAAGTAAGCCTCGCGTAAGGGGTTATACGCGGCGCAAAGTTCGCGTTGCTCTGTGATTGGATACGGTCTCTGGATTTGCTCCGTCGTTGGTTCCTGTTCAGCGGCAAAAACGGTAGCAGCCAAAACCAGATAGAAAGCAAGGAAAAATCGACGCAATTTATTATTCCGACCACTCAGAAAGTTAGGCGGCTATTATGCCAGCCAGCGTTAAAAATGGAAGGCGATGTTTAGTTGCAAGTGATCATCATCGCGCACGCTAGACAGCGGGTGGTTAAGCGCAATGCTATGAAAAGTACGGGCTTCCAGGCTTAGTACCCAACGATCACCAAAGCGCCGGCTGGCTTCGACATTACAAAAGCGAGCGGAACTGTCCAGGTCCTGCACGCAGCCCGCGAGCAGCGCGGTACTTTGTATGTCATTGAAACCCAGCCGTATGCCAAAAAACAGATCGTTGTCGAACGCCACGAATGACAGAGGCTCCCTGGTTGCGAGATCAATGTCGCGCTCGTCGTAGAGATACTCGAGTAGCACACCGACATCAAAGTCTGACTCGAACACGCTTTCAAACGTGTACTCAAAGCCAGCGGTGGCAGCGAGGAAGCTGTCGCCCTGCCCGCTGCGCCAAACGGATTCCAGCTTCCACAACCAGGCCCCCTTGGTTGCCTGAACATCCAGTCCCGTTTGGCTTATCTGTTCGTACAGCGGCACTAGCACAACTTCATCGCCGTCTAGCGCGACAACAAAACGCGGCTCACGACTGGTGCCGTAGAAGTGTGATGCGCCAATATCCCAGTCACCAAACACTTGCGACCACCGCAGTGCAACATCGGTGTGTTTGTCTTTGGCGCCAGACTCGTAGCGCGCTTCGTCAGTGTCGACCCGTTGTTGCAACGCCAGACGCCCTTCGCGGCCGGTGAATTCGCGCTCACGAAAGCCTGGCAACACGAACAGTTCCAGCGTTCCCCAGTCGCGGGTAAACTCAAGGTTGAACATGGGCTGGCCAAGCTTGTCTTCGCCGTCGATGTTTTCCAACTGATCGGTTTGATTAATAATGTCGACCAGGTGTTGTGACTCGGTCACCCCCCAAAATACCGTGCCTATACCCACTTTCAATTCATAACCATTGGCAACGGTAAGCCAACTAAGTTCGCGCACATCGGCATGCGTGCGCTTGTCATCGTGTTGGTCGACCCGAGCGAAGGGTTCGAAAGTCAGCGAGGATTTGCCGTCATTCCAGCGATGGTATAGCTCCGGCAAGGCGTATAAGCTGGCATTGAAGTCATCGTACTGCTCGGCAACTTTGGCATCGGAGAAAAAATAACGCAGCTCGGCTGCGATCTCACCGGAAAATTCCTGTGCCATCACCTGAAGGGAACATAACAGCAGTGTGAAAATCAAGGTCAGTCGCATATTATTAGATAATAAACAATCTATGTTTCAGCTAACTGCTCGACATCCGGCTTTTTTGGTTTTATCAGCAAAGTAAACGCCAGGACCGCCATAAGCGAACCGCAGAAAACCCCGGCTGCAATCGGCAGCGCTGTACCATTATACAACTCTCCGACCAGCGCGCCGCTGGTTGCTCCAATCAAGATGGACGCAAATCCGTAGACTGAGGAGGCTCCACCCGCACTACCAGGAAACAAGGTCAGCGCGCTGGCCTGGCTATTGGGTAACAATATGCCCGCCGCAAAACAATACATGGCCAACGGCGCCATAAATGCGAGGGTGGTTTGCGCGACAAAAACGGAATAGGCAAGCAGAGCGCTGGCACCGAGCAGTGCAATCACCAAGCCGAGACGCATACAATCCCGCTGACCAAATCGCGACACCAGGCGCGCGCCACTATATGCACCTGCCATGTAGCCTAATACAACAAAAGCGAACACGTAACCAAACTGTTCAGCCGGCACACCGATGAGTTCAATCACTAAAAATGAGGAATTGGAAATATACGCGAACATACCAGCAAATATACTGCTACCTATCAGCAAATAGCCAGCGAATTGCAATTGCATAAGATAGTGTGGAATCTGCGTGATGATAGTGCTGATGTGAGGCTTGTTCTGGCCCTTGGATGGGCTGGTTTCGGTTAACACCAGCAGTACACCTAACAATCCAGCTGAGGCGAACAGCGCGAGTGCTATGAAGTGCGAATGCCAGCTAAACCAGTGCAGCAATAGACTGCCGATAATCGGCGCAATCGCCGGCACGATTGCCATCGCGCTGGCAAGGTAACCCATCACCCTGACAGCCTCGTTGCGTTTATAGATATCCACTACGATTGCCCGGGCAACGACCGGCCCGCTGGCTGCCGCCACACCTTGCAACAGGCGCGCGGCCAGAAACATCTCCATCGACGCCGCCCACCAACAAAATAAAGATGCGAAGACGTAAAACGTGAGGCCAGATTTTAGCAAGGGGAGACGACCGTAGTAATCGGAGAACGGTCCATAACACAACTGTCCAAAACCAAAACCCAGCATGAAAATACTGACCGATAGTTGGCCTTGCGCAGGCGTACTGTTAAATTCCCGCACAATCGCCGGCA
>JBPCXM010000401.1:0-2962 GCA_051008535.1 Pseudomonadales bacterium
TCCGGCGCTTTCATCATCGTGTCGCGGCCGTCGCGCCTGATGCAGACACCATTGATGCGTACTTCGGCGGCGATGTCGACTTTGCCGTTGACCTGGCCCGACGATCTAATGGTGATCTGTTGTCCGTTGACCCGCCGGAACCGTTAGCGGCGGCGATGTAGGCATGTCCTTGTGCGTGACTCAGACCCGATGATGAACGACGACTACGACGAGCATCCCAGGGACAGGCCCGATGACGATTCGCCCACCACCGCGATGCCACACCAGATGCGAGTGGAAATACCGCGTTGCATTCACACCGGGTCGTGCTGCACCGCCGGCGGGCATTCCAGCAAAGCGGCGCCAGCTAGCTGGCCCTTGGCAGATGCAGTACGGACCGGAGCGGGACATTGATGCGCTAAGGTGGATGCTGACGTGCCGTCAGTGTGGCGCCCAAGGACTCAGGCTGCAGCAGGTGTAGAGCGGTGAGCGTGTGCCGACGCTACTGGGCGCGTCAGGACAGCCGCCGTCGACCGGTCACGCCTTACCCGGACTCGCGGGCGCATGTGAATCGTTGCGTTGCCATCGTCAGCGATGTTAACCGTTAGCGGCTTTTTGGTGTCTTTGTTCTTAATTTTCCGGTAAATCTCTTCGCGGTGAACCGAGACGTCGGTTGGGGCTTTGATACCCACGCGTACTTGGTTGCCACTGATCTCCAGTACGGTGACCGTTATATTGTCATTGATTTGTAACTTTTCGCCGATGCGGCGGGTCAGTATCAGCACAGCGACCTCCTTGTATCTACGGACTGTCTCTTGAATCGATATTGAAGATGGCACGCAGTATAACAATGATAACGCCGACCATTCTAACCGGCCGTCTGGCAGTGAATCGCGACTACCCCAATGGCGCAGCTTTGTTCAGTCAGCCCCTTGAGTGGCGGCTATCGCTAGAATCACCTGTCTTTTGATGTTTGCCGCGGCGACAGGCCCTTCACGACCCCTATGTATCGTTCATCGGTGCGCTCTTGTGGCGGGCAGGGTGTTGACTGCGCTGGGGCAAGGTAGGGAGTTGCCGAACTTGACAACGTTTTTCCGGTTTTCTGAAGTGGCATCCCCTCAATTCCGGAGACCGCGTTGAACTTGACACGACGACTTCACCACCAGTCGACAGATTGGATTTTCGAGCACCATTTTTGCGCTAAACGTGATGGGACTGTGATGGGGTCACGAGAGTGCGTTCACCACACACTGAAATGTCGAGGCTGACTTGGCCATGAAAGACATGGCTCGATCTCGACCTCAGGAACCCGACACGATGATCCACCGTTATCGCACGCCTAACACCCTAATGCAGTTCCTTTAAGAGTTCTAACTATCGATAGAACACGCAGGCTCCGACGCATGCTGGTACAGTGGTCGGCGTCACCACTAACCATAGCGACCCATTGCGGCCAGTTGACAATAAAGCGTCTTGGCATTTCCGAAACGGTCGTTCGGAACGACAGCGCACATCGTTTTACGTGTGGCTTCATGTTGATCTCATCAGGCTATTTCAACAGAATAAGACGTTTCACACCAAACCCCAAGTCCAAATAAGGTGTGACGTCGCTGCGCTTGACCTCTCCGAACTCTGTGGCTATCAACCGTGTATCTTATCGCCCCACTGCACAACATTAACGGGGAAGATCAATCACCGACTTAACACTATCGTACTAACTCTTCAGTAGAATTTACTTCACCCCCATTTTTCTAGACCATTCATCGAAAAGTGTGCATTGACGTTTTAACTGGCACAAACAGTGTTTGGAGATTATGGGAATTCCATAACACAACAAACCAAGCAGGGATCCGCTATGAGTCTTCAGATCGGAAAGACGGCTGACGATACTACTTTCTACATCCGGAGGAGACGTTAGTATGCGATGGTTTCTGGGGTTTTTCATCGCGCTGTCGATTGTGAGCTGCGCACAACAAGAAAAGGTGTTGGATAGCGGCATAGGAGCTCAAGAACTCGCGGCCGTCAGAACTAAACTTGAAAAAGCGCTGTCTCGCCAGGTTGCTACCTTCGAACTTCAGGTCATTGATGTCGCAAAGCTAGCAAGAGACCTCACGGCTGGTCACGGTACGCTACCCTTAGTGACACCTGAGAATCAGATCGTAGAATGGGAGTTTCCTGCTCAAGCAGTGCAACTTCGGGTTGAAGGTCTTACCCACGGCACCTTTAAATCCGAGGACGGCGGCAAGCGAGTATTGCTACCTCCGGAGCAAAATTTCCGGTTTGGTGGATGTGAAATACGATCAGCACAGAGTCAGGTCTGCGGCGCTCTCACCATCATGGATGCCAAGCAGACAATGGTCAGTGGTATGGCCGTGCAATCGCGGACTGGCCTGAGCTTTTTCGAACCCGTGAATTTGGTATTGGGTGTCGATGTTTATCCTAACCTGCATATCGTCTACAGCACGGAGGGGGCAGAGCCTGTCTTCTTCAGTGATGACGAAGAACCGGAACATGAGGCCGATGTCGCCGTCTCCGTTGCATCAGCGAGTCCAGATGTAGTAATGAAGGAGACCTCGATTGTTCTGGATGGCGATGCGTCTTACTATCAAATCGATCCGACCACCGTGTGGGCACGGCAGGAAGAGGTGTTCAACGTAACATCGTTTTGGTTGAAGTACGAATCGCTTAGCATCGAATCACCCGAAACAGCACTCTGGAGTCTGGATCTGACGATCAAAGGGCAGGAAGTGTGGGTATCGGGTGGTCCTGATACAACGAGTAGTTCTGATCTGAAAGCTATAATTATGGATCCCAACTACTTGCTACTGACCCCGGTGACGTATCAAGAACTTCATTACCTTCATTGGGGGCGTACCGACATAGACGGCTTAGGTCGCGCGGCTGGCGTAGGAGGGCAATATCGAGGTCGCTACTATTTCGGCGGCCACAAGAGCAGAAACCATGCGTATGGACGCAGTAACAA
>JBPCXM010000402.1:0-10294 GCA_051008535.1 Pseudomonadales bacterium
AACAATGCCCGCTACTGGAAGATTGGTATTACGCTTGCCGACGTGGATATTGCCCGCAAGCGATTGCTAGCCATGGGGGTAGAGGTTAGCGAGGCCAAACAATTTCTGGATGTAGGATATCTGTGCCACCTTAACGATCCCGATGGTTATTGCATCGAGCTACTACAATATGACTTTGCTCAGCATCATAAGGCCTTGGTTTCCGACTCATCTTATAAATTAGGCTGCGCGCCAACGTTGGGACAAATTACATTACGTATCAGTGATCCGGAATCCAGTTTGCACTTCTACCAGGATGTACTCGGTTTGCGTTTGCTCAGCAGACAAGTGATAGAACCACATCAATTTACCTTGTACTTTTTAGCCTGCACCGACGAGCTGCCACCTAACCCAAATATCGATGCGGTTGAGAACAGAGAATGGCTTTGGCAGCGCCCATATACCACATTGGAACTACAACATGTGTGGCGTACTGGATGGCGGGGGCTTGTCCAACGCACCGATGTCGACCCCGGTTTCAGGCGCATCAGTTTTGCGACTAATGCGTTGGAAAAACTTGTCGGCCGGATGGTCGCTGAGGGCATTGAGGTTTCAGAACCAGGTGCTTTTGACAGCATGTTAAAAGCGACTACGACAACTGCGCTGGACCCTGATGGTAACGCAGTACGCATTGTTGCCAACGGTTGAGTTGGAATTTATTGCGCGCCTTTATGCAAACAACAAACGTATCAAAACTTCAACGAATCGGTTGCCGCTTGCATATCATCCTGTAGGTCTTCAAGCTCAATGGCCTGCGATTCTACCGCAATGCCGAGACGGCCAAACGCAGTAACTTCTGAATATTCGACCGTGGCCAGCGGATGCTCAGAACCCGAATAACTCTCCAGCACTGCGACCGTAACCACGTCAGCGTAATCACAGTCGGCGACCTGGCGGCTGAAATTCAAATGCTCAACCGGAACGCATGCCAGCTCTTCGGAAAAATCCCAACGTTGCAGGATCTTTTGCCCTACTTCGGGATGCAAAGATTCAATAAGCTCGTCGAGCGCTTTGGTATTGGCAAGCAAAGAGCGGCTGCTCTCCGCGTAAATAAGTATCGGCAAGGCGCCTATTTTGTGGGTCAACCCTGCAAGCGTGGCTTGGTCGGGCCGCAAATTGCCGCGACCTTTGCTAAACACCTGGCATATGCCGGCAACTTCGGTGCTGCGACTCCAGGTTTCGCGCAAACGTTTATCGATTGCATCAGTGGTCGCTTGGAACATCTGTTCCATCGCCAACCCGGTCGCGAGATTCGCGGTGTATTCCATGCCAAGGCTCATTAGAGCCATCTTCAGGTTTTCGTTTTTACGTTCGCTGCGGCGCATCAACGGGCTGTTCGCCACTTTGATAATACGAGCGCTAATCGCGGCGTCACGACCGATCACGGCAGCGAGGCTGCTAACGTTTGAGTTCTGGTCTTGTGCGACTTCGCGCACTTGCAACGCTACCTCGGGTAAAGTCGGTAACACCAGCTCATCTTTCTCGATGGCGTCTAGTAATTCCTGGCGGATCCCTTCGACTTCTGCATTCATGTATATACCTATTGAACGTGAGTATCTTTAAATATTGATTTGCGCATAAATCTGTATTTTTTCCGTGTCGGTGCTGAAGTCGTCCGCGGAGTAACTCGCGTATTTCAGCCCGACGGTGTAGCGCTTGGAAAAATTCTTGACGATCAGCAAGTTCAGCTCGTTGCCGTAATCAACGCCTCCGCGATCGGCAGAGAAATCATGGTATACCGCCTTCCACTTGATGCCCGCAAAAAACGTGTTCGCACTTACATAAACATCTGTCAGGCCGTTCAAGGGCGTTACCAAAAACTGGTCGGCCCAGCCATTAAACGCATGCCCGGTTGCCAGCGGTGTTTGAAACGCATACTCACCATCGCCACTCAGAGTTTCATAACCAATCTCGGTTGTGATCGCAGCAAATCTGGCGCCGGCAACCAGGTGGCGGTAGTCGGCGTTAATATCTGCGATTCCGTCTTTGTAGTCGCTTTGTCTGGCATATTCGGCAGCATAAAGAAGCGCAACATTATTTAAGGGATATTCACCCTTAACTCGAATACCCGAGGTTTGCCGTGATGCCGCGGGATCATTGTCAAAACTCAGGAAGTAACCATATCCTGAGATATTGAGCATGGGTGAGCCTTTGTAATGGATGTTAATTATTGGTGACTGCATGTCGACATCACCGCGCTCGCTGTCATCACCAAATATACTGTGTACCTTGTCGACATAGGCCAGTGTGATTTTGGTGTCTGTGAAAGATGTGTTCTCTACTTTGAAGGCATCAAATGTCTGTTCATTTTGACGCCAGCCAACGTTGCCGAGGAAACGGGAATTGTCGAGAATAAGGCGCTGACGGCCGTAGGTAAACGCGGTATCGAACATGCCAGCGTAGCTGATATAGGCACGATTTATTTCAGTACTTTTCGGGTCGGCGATCACCGAGTGGCGAATTTTTCCGTTGCTAGTGCTGTTGTAGGAGTTACCCATCGCGCGAATGTCTTCAACTTCGACCAGCCCGGCAAAACCCTGGAAACTGCCAGACCTATAGCCCAAGCGTGTGCGCAACGTGCTCACCGTTGCATTGCGCAAGGAATTGTTCTGCTCTACATGCTCGAGCCGGGAGCGAATGTCCAGCACCAGTTTGCCTTTTTCATTGGGCGCGGTTTGCAAACCCGTTGTCTCTACGACCGCAAACGCATTCAAGCTTGTGAAAAACAGCATGAACAAATTCGCTTTTAATGCGGCAATGTGTAGTTTCATATAACTGCGTGTTTTTACTTCGTCGTACTCGTTTTATAAGCTGGCCTCTTCACGCAACGGCAAAGTGACTCAAACTTTTATGCTTGTTTATGTAGCTCATAAACGGCAACGCGGTAGTGGCGAGCGCAATCGCAGCCGATCCGTATTGTGTAATAAAAAGATGGGGGGAGATCTGCAACACCGCTCTGGAAATTCCCTATTTCCCAATCCATCCCTGACTACCTATTAGTAAGTAAAGTCAAGATTCCACGCCGTTGCAAACACGCGCAGGTAAATGTGAACAAGCTAGCAAATTGCTACCGGGTTGCCGGTTTTATGACCGCTAAAAACATTGCAGTTGCGCCGCTTTACTGCCGCGGCGCACACAATTTATACAGAGGGGGTACTACTGCCGAACCAGTCGAATATTATCGACGCTGACGCCCGCATTGCTACGAAACGGGTTGATATCCAAACCGCCACGGCGCAAGTAACGTGCGTACACCGTTAAGCGTTCAGGTTGTGTGGCTTCGTTGATGTCCAAAAATATGCGTTCTACGCATTGTTCGTGGAAGTCTTGGTGCTCGCGATACGAAATCAAGTAGCGTAGCAAGGCGCTGCGATCGATGCCACGACCACTGTACGCGATATACACACTGGCCCAATCGGGTTGACCGGTCACCGGGCATAGCGAACGAAACAAATGTGTGTGTACGGATTCGTGTCGCTGTTGTTGCGATGAGATGCTCAGCAGGCTGGGATCAGGCTGGTAAGCATCGATGGTCACTGACAAGTCATCAAGACTTTCGCCTTGCAGCGTGCCGATGGCTTGTTGAGGGCATTGATCGAGTGTGCTGAGTTTAACGGCCACCGGTGCCTTGGCATTGACCGAAAGATCGGATTCCAAAGTTTTCTGTACGTCGACAATGCCGTCGAAACGAGTGCCATTGAAGGAACCAAGATATAGTTTTAACGATTTGGATTCGATAATGGCGCTTGAAGTACAGGGAAACTGTAACTCGGCTACCGCGATTTGCGGCTTGCCGCGCTCGTCCAACCAGGACAGCTCGTAGGCATTCCAGATATCCACGCCAGCAAACGGCAGGTTCTCGCTGTCGATATGCAAGGCATCGCGGCCGAAACTACGCGGAATGGCACACAACAAAGAGGGCGTATAGGCGGCTGGGTACTCGCTCTGCTTACCCAACGCCGTATGTGTCAAAGCGTCAGCGTTCATTAAAACTCGTTTCTATGTTGCTCATTTTATTGAGTATAGTCTAAGGAGCTCATGTTTATGCTGGCAACCAGGATGAATGGACAGCAGCACGTGATCAACGGCCTACTGGCGAATACGTTTGCCGGTATTAAGCAAATGCAAGCTGTAGGAAAAAGCCACAACGATGAACATCGTAATCATCAGAAACGCAAAGCCTACCGAAATATCGCTGACCCCCAATACCCCGTAGCGAAACGCATTGACCATATAGAGAATCGGGTTCGCCTTCGACACTGCCACCCAGAAGTCTGGCAGCAAAGTAATCGAGTAGAACACCCCGCCCAAGTAAATTAACGGCGTCAACACAAAGGTGGGGATGATAGATATATCATCGAAGTTATTGGCAAACACGGCGTTGATAAAGCCGGCCAGAGCAAACAGTACCGACGTTAAAAACACCACTGCAATAGTTAGCGGGATATTGTTGATGGTCAATTTGGTAAAGAACAAAGACAACACCGTGACAATAGCACCGACCGCCAGGCCGCGCGCGACCCCGCCGAGCACATAGCCCGACAACACAATATAGTTCGGCACCGGCGACACTAACAGCTCTTCTACGCTGTGCTGAAACTTAGCGCCGTAAAATGACGACACGACATTGGAATACGAATTGGTGATGACAGACATCATAATCAGGCCGGGTACCACAAACTCTATGTAACTGAAGCCATCCATCTCACCAATGCGCGAGCCAATAAGATTACCGAAGATCACAAAATATAAACCGATCGTGATCACCGGCGGCACCAGCGTTTGCAACCAAATGCGCATAAAACGCCGTATTTCCTTGACCAATATGGTGGTAAAGGCCACCCACTTCTCATGGTTATTCAAGTGCTTGCACTCGCATTCTCGTTGTTACCTTCGACCAGAGATACGAACAGCTCCTCTAACCTGTTGGCTTTATTGCGCATACTGACAACGTTTAAACCCTGCGCCGACAATTGTTCAAACAAACCGTTTAATGAGGTATTACGCTCAACGGCAACCTCCAACGTGTGCGCGTCGTTACACTTCACATCGAAACCGTTCAAACTCACGTCGGCCGCAATCTCATCACGCACATCCAGCACAAAGGTTTGCGTTTGCGACTGCTGCAGTAATTCGCGCATGCTGGAGTTTTGAATAATGCGGCCCTCATCGATAATGGCGATGTTACGGCACAGGCTTTCGGCCTCTTCCAGATAGTGTGTGGTCAAAATAATGGTAGTACCGGTGGCGTTAATATCCTGTAGAAATACCCACATGGAACGCCGCAGTTCGATATCAACCCCAGCGGTGGGTTCGTCGAGTATCAACAGCTTCGGTTCGTGCACCAGGGCGCGGGCGATCATCAACCGTCGTTTCATACCGCCGGACAACATACGGCCGGTCTCGTTGCGCTTGTCCCAAATACTGAGTAAACGCAGATATTTTTCTGCCCGCTCGCGCGCCAGCTTGGCTGGCAAGCCATAATAGCCCGCTTGTGTGACGACGATGTCGAACACTTTCTCGAAGTGGTTGAAATTAAACTCCTGCGGCACTACACCGATCTGCTTTTTTGCCATCGGGAAATTGGTGTCAATATCATGGCCAAACACTTTCACCGTGCCGCCGCTTTTTTGCACCAAGGAACAGATAATACCAATGGTGGTAGATTTTCCCGCTCCGTTCGGGCCTAGCAAGGCAAAGAAATCACCCGGTTTTACTTCCAGATCGATGCCTTTCAGAGCCTCAAAACCATTCTCATAACTCTTACGCAATTGCTTGATAGATAAAGCATTAGTCATTTAATATGCCTCTATAGAAATACTGCGTTAAGCAGTCGATGTGCTACCGGTGCGAATGGCGCGGCGCATTATAAAGTGCCGGCATGGAAAAGCACACATACTGTGGCCGATATGGCGGCAAGTACCCGGCCTGCACTGCAGGATCGCGCTGTCGATGTGTGATACCGTGACAAAAAGCGGTGGTGTCGCAAGCAGAGTTTCTCCTCATTCTTTTGGTGACGATATGGCGGAATCTGAAAGGGAACAACCAATAAGACGCGCGTTAAACGAAGATCCTATCGGCGCTATTTTCGATGGCCTGTCGGATTTTACCAGTGCGGCGTTGCAACGCGCCGCTAAACAATCGGAGAAAGCGTTTAAAACGCTGAATCGCACCCCACAGCAATTGCGCCGCATGGCTGCGGCCGGCGAATCCTTGCGCGACATGCGCGAAGTCGCCGGCTTGAACCTTAGCGAGCTGAGCAGTGCGCTAAACATGGGCGACAAAAGTCTGCTCGAAGCCGCCGAGGAAGGCAAGGCCACCTTGCCGTTTGAGATTATCTTGCGCTTGTCGTCGTTACTGGCGCGTAATGACCCCGTGCCGTTCGTGCTCAAATTTACACGCAGTTACAATCCGCGTCTGTGGGAGTTTCTGAACGATTGGGGCGTGGGCCGCCTGCCCCTGCAATACGAGCGCGAACGGGAATTTATTAACATCTACCGCAAAGACGATGCGGTGCGCGAACTCGACGATGAAGATTTTGCAAAGGTGCTGGCGTTCACCGATAGCGCCTTTGATATGGCGATGCACTTTGTTGCTGACGCCGAAGACGAAATAGAAAACGAATCCGATGATAACGAGCTCGAAGAAGACGAAGGCTAAGGCATGAAATTACATTTGCTGCTAACCGGCAACGAATTGATGAGCGGCGACACAGTCGATTCGAACTCATCGCGTATCGCTCACCAACTGGCACACTGCGGCTTACGCGTCGCGCGCAAAGTCACAGTAGGAGACGATTTAACCTTGCTGGTCAGCGAGATCAAACAGGCCAGCAAAGCAAGTGACATCTTACTGATAAACGGTGGGCTCGGCCCAACGATCGATGACTTAACCGCACAAGCGCTCGCGTTGGCCGCTGAAGTGGAACTGTGCGAACACCCCGAAGCGAGCCATCATGTCAAAAGCTGGTGCGAAAAACGCGGCTTCCCAAGCAACGCAGCCAACATGACGCAGGCTATGCTGCCAGTCGGCGTTGAAGTATTGGCCAATCCTGTTGGCAGCGCGGTCGGTTTCTCGCTGAACCTAAATGGCTGCGTGATAATGTGTACTCCTGGTGTGCCCAGCGAACTGGCTGCCATGCTTGAACAAGTGATCTCGCCTATGCTGCGCGCGCGTTTTCCAGACATGGGTGCCCCATCCATTCTGCGCTTGAAAACTTTTGGTGTCGGCGAGTCAGGTTTTCAACAACGGGTGAACGACGCGCTGCCCGACTGGCCCAAAGAGGTGGAATTGGGTTTCCGCGCCGGCGCTCCATTGCTGGAAATAAAACTCACCATCAACGATGCCAGCCATGCCGATTTGCGCGATCAATGCGAGCGGCAACTGTTCGAATTGTTCGGCGATTACATTATCGGTAATGACGATATCACGTTGGCCGAATGCGTGATCGATCTATTGAAAAAGTCGAACGCAAAACTCACCACGGCTGAATCGTGCACCGGCGGCTTGATAGCATCGCTGATCACCGAAGTACCCGGCGCTTCGCAAGTGTTTGAAGCGGGAGTGGTGAGTTACTCGAACGCAGTCAAGAAGTCGGTACTCAATGTGTCGGCAACCGACCTGGAAGTGCACGGCGCAGTCAGCGAATCGGTGGTACGACAAATGGCACTTGGCGCGCTAGCAATCTCCAATGCAAACTATGCGATCGCCGTCTCGGGTGTTGCCGGGCCAGACGGTGGCAGCGATGACAAGCCGGCAGGCACAGTTTGCGTCGCCTGGGGCCATAAAGATAACATCAAAACCAGTAAACTGTATTTTCCGGTAGCGCGTAAACTATTTCAGACGATGACTGCCGCTGTCACACTTGATCTGATTCGCCGCGAGCTAGCAGGTATCAAAGCTGAATCACGTTATTTTGCGTCGCGGAAAGTGGGCTGAACAGGCATGGATTTTTCCTGGACCGAAGAGCAACTGGCATACAAACAGCGGGTAATTGACTTTACACGAAACGAGCTGCTGCTCAATGTCGAACGCGATGCCGTTGAGCCACACGGCGAGGTATTGCCATTCCCCCTACATGCCTGGAAGCAATGCGCGGACTTTGGCATCCAGGGTTTGTGCATTCCCGTTGAGTACGGTGGTCAAGGAAAAGACAGCTTGTCAGCAGTGCTGGCACTCGAGGGCTTCGGTTACGCTTGCCATGACCTTGGGCTAAGTTATTCCTTGTCGGCGCAAATGTGGAGCCTGCAGCCGGCACTGTTGCATTTCGGTTCTGAAGCACAAAAGCAGCAATACCTTACACCGCTGTGCCGGGCAGAGAAGATGGGCGCGTTCGCCATGACCGAACCCGGCACCGGGTCGGACACGAGTACGCTCAAGACTACCGCCGAAAAGAAAGGCGGTACTTATATCATCAATGGCACAAAAGAATTTGTTACCTTTGGGCCGAGCGCCGACTTTGCGGTAGTTTTCGCTGCCACTAACCCCGAACAGGGGCGCTGGGGTATTTCGGCATTTATTGTTCAGCGCGGCACGGCGGGATTCGAACAAAGCGACGCATTGCCTAAATTAGGCTTGCACAATGTACCACTGGGCGAATTCACGTTCACCGACTGTATAGTCGACGAGTCACAGCGCCTCGGCCCGGAGGGTGTGGGCATGAGTCTGTTCGCCAAAGTGATGGAAGCCGAGCGCGCCTACATCCTCGCGCCTCATCTCGGTATTATGCAGCGTCAGCTCGAACAAGCTCTTGCGTTTGCGAAGGAGCGCAAACAGTTCGGCCAATCCATCGGTAAGAACCAGTCGGTCTCAAACCGCTTGGTCGATATGAAAATGCGCTTGGAACTGGCGAAATTGTTGGCCTACAAAACCGCCTGGCTGGATGCAACCGATCAACCGACCCAAATGGAGGCATCGTTAACGAAGCTGCACGTGGGGGAATCATTGGTGGCGTCGAGTCTGGACCTGATTCGCACCTTCGGCGCGCGCGGCTATATGAAAAAATACGGCGTGCACAGCGACCTCACCGATAGCGTAGGCGGTCTGATATATGGCGGCACGGCCGATATACAACGGGTCGTTATTGCACGCTTGCTCGGCTTATGAGCGCGCCGGCACAAACCAATTTCCTACTTTTTCAGGCACCAGACCACTTCGCAAAAACCACGCCGCAGCAGTCTGCCTTCTGCTGCAGAGACGAACGCATTAGCTATGCCAAGCTGGCAAGTCGTTCGAACAAACTAGCCCACGCACTTATAAGTCTCGGCGTAAAACAGGGTGATCGAGTCGGTATCTTCAGCCAACAATCGCTACACTTGCCGGTTGCCGTTTTCGGCATTCAAAAAGCCGGCGCGGCGTACGTTCCTATCGACCCGTTGACCCCCGCTGCGCGGTTGCGCCAAATCATTGTTGACACCGGTATCGAAGTTTTGATTACCCAGCACGAGCGCCTGGGCGAGCTCAAAAAAGTGCTGGCAGAAGAGTTACCTCTGACCGCGTTGATTGGCATCAAAGAACACAGCGCTTGCGCACTGAAAAACCTTACATGGAGTGAGGTCGAGAAGTTCGACGACAGCCTGCCCGCTGTCACAATCACCGAGCATGACCTTGCCTATATTATGATGACCTCCGGCTCTACCGGCACCCCGAAAGGCATTATGCACACGCACTTTAGCGGCCTCAGTTATGCCAAGCTCTCTACCAGCACTTACGCGGTAACGGCAAACGACAAGATAGGAAGCTTCGCCCCGTTACATTTTGACATTTCCACCTTCGCGTATTTTGCCGGGCCACTGGCCGGCGCCACTACCGTGTTGATACCCGAAGAACAACTTCTTTTTCCTGCAAACGTACTAGATCTTGCACAAAAAGAGGCCATGACGATATGGTATTCGGCGCCTTATATTCTGGTGCAGATTGCCCGGCGTGACTTGCTTGCTAAACTCGATTTAAGCCACTTACGCTGGGTGAAGTTTGGCGGTGAAGTGTTGCACCCGAAATATTTGCGCCAGCTGATCGCGCAGCTGCCCGGCACGCAGTTTAGTAATGTTTATGGGCCGGCGGAAGTAAATCAATGCACTTACCAGCATTTTTCTAGTGCGCCGGAGTCTGACGGTCCGCTGCCAATTGGCCAGGTGTGGAACGACACTCACGCGCTGGTGTTAGATGAGAATGATCAAACAGTGGGGCCCGGCGAGGAGGGCGAACTACTGATTAGCTCGCCGACCAGAATGTGCGGCTACTGGAACAAGCCCGG
>JBPCXM010000403.1:0-7179 GCA_051008535.1 Pseudomonadales bacterium
TCCCTGAATTCATTTTCAAAATATTCGCAGGGTGAACCGTGGGTTGGACCGAGATGACGCACATCGGCCATATTGTCCAGAACTTCCAATTGGTGAATCGGTACTTCACCCAGGTGATCCAGTTGCCAGTGGATCGCTTCAGGCTTGTCCCAGGCTTCAAGATAGGGCGGATTAAAATCGGGGTCTCCCCCCTCCGGGTCGTGCCACATCATAACGCAGCCCATTATCTCTTTGACTATGTATGCTTTAATAGATGCGGATTTTGGGCAGACACCCGGTTGGTACGGTATTTCTTCTAATTGACCATCTGGGCCATACTTCCAGGCGTGATAAGGACAACGAATAGAATCGCCTTCAATATAGTCACTGGTTGAGACGATATGCGCCGATGAACCCCGTGTTAAATGAGTACCCATATGCTTGCAGTAGGCATCGAGCATCACAATACGACCACTTTCGCCTCGGTAGAGAGCGAATTCCTTACCAAAAAAACTCACTGCCAGCGGGCCCGTATCCAGTTCAGACGCCTCGGCAACAACAAACCACCCCCGTGGGTAAGCATAAGGCCCTAAGCCATAGTCAGCCGACGTTGCTTTTGCATCAGTCATTACAATATCTCCTGTCTAGAATCCATCAAGGTTCGCTTCGCGTGCGAGCGACGTTTGTATTGTCACTGCGCTCAAGTCCCGGCCTGTGGCTCAAGTACACTACAAAAAAGTATCGTCGTTATCCAAGCCCATCATATAACCGCCAACGTTGCGCCCTATCTTGCCTACATTGTTCGCAACATGGTTTCTGCCTGCATTGATATCCAGCCAGGCTCGATTGACCGGATGACTACGCAGAATGCCCTGTGCACCGGAGTAAATAAATAATTCGTTGACCGCCTCGGCACATCTGGGCGCGGCTTGAACAGCGTCGAAGCGCATTTTTAGCCGCTCATCGACGCTCAATTCGGCTCCATTATTTATACATTCAAACATTCGATCGAAATTGCGGTACATGGTGGTCTTGCACTCGTCGATGGTGGCGCGCGCCCTGGCGGCGGCAAGTTGGGAGCCCGGGTCCATCGATACTTTTTTGCCGTCGTTCAAACCGACGCGGTCGCGGCTATTGGCAAGAAATTCGTCTAGCGCGGACTGCAGGGCGCCGATAGATGAGGAAGACACGGCGCGAACAAAAATCTGTCCAAATGGTAGGCGATACAGCGGGGCATTGTTTTCCACGTTGCCGGGGCTGTCACAGGCAAAACCGTCAAGCGCGCGATGGGTGCGATGTTCAGGCACGAACTTGTCTTCGACGATGATGTCGTGGCTACCTGTCCCTTCCAGACCGCTGACATCCCAATTGTCCACAATCTCATAGTCCTCTCTGGGGAGGAGGAAGGTGCGGTATTCAGGCGCTTCGCCGCTGTTTGCGGGCGGCACCAGGCCGCCAAGAAACGCCCACTGGCAGTGTTTCGAACCGCTGGAGAAATTCCAATGCCCGCTCAGGTGGTATCCGCCATCAACAGGTGCTACTTTACCGACGGGCATGTAAGAAGAAGATATGAGTGTGCTGTTGTCTTCCGACCAGACATCGCGTTGCGCCTGGTCCGGGTATAGCGCCAGTTGCCAATTGTGTACCGCAACGACACCCAATACCCAGGCCGTGGACATACAGCCTTCGGCAAGGGTTATCTGCACCTCAAAGAAATCCCTGGGTGTCAGTTCAAGACCTCCGTAACGCTTGGGCTGCATGATCTTGAAGAAGCCAGCTGCCTGCATTTCGTCGATCGTTTCTTGCGGCAACTGCTGCGAGTTTGTTGTTTGCTTCGCACGTTCGCGTAACGTGGGCACCATGGCGCGCGCCTGCTGGAAAAGCCTCTGCCTTACCTGCTCGTCATGATTCTCGTTAATTTCCAATTGCTGTACGTTTTGCATGTCTGCTCTTCCAGGTGTGGTTGGCTGTTTACGTTTCCCAGTGATGACCCCAAATACTGGGTTTTCACACGGCCCATCATCAAGCCCATATCATCAATCGTTGGTACTTCTATCATTAGATGAACCAGATTGCCCGCCATGGACTAACTGGACTCATACTTACAAAGCCAGACCGTGATGCCGGCGGTTGTTGCAATGCAGAAAAGGAGACCCACTGGTCGAGATCTGTCGACTAAATGACCACATAACCCAAACTGCGAATATCCATTCTCAACTGACCGATTCGAGCGTCACATGTTCTCCGTGGCGCATAAGACTTTCCGGAACATCACCAACCCACGCTGACGATTCAACAGGTTTAGCGACTGATTTTAGTCACAGCCAATTGTGACGTTATTGATTTATATCAATAAATGCCGTGGGTTACATCTTTGTAAGATAGTCTGCTGCAAGTAATTGCCAGCTTTCGTGCTTTTGTCCATGAGGTATCGTTTCGTTAGCAGATACCAAAGAGCTCGCTAAATTACTTAGTTTCGTGAATAGCCCTGCTGCACTTGTTGATGAAGTATCGTCGCGATAGTTCGTTGGTCAGCAACTTGGACTCTGCCACGTTGAGGATGCGCTGGCAGTTCAGTATAGTGCGCAGCTATGATTGGATTTTTCAAGATCTTATTTGTCGCCGGGCGGAGCGCCGATGACCCTGCCGCTTTTAACGAGGCATTGATGTTGGCAAACAACAACCAAGTGCAAATCACAGTGCTCGGTCTCATCGATGCACAGTGTTCGGTTATGAACGTGAAACCTGCTGGGTTTGTTACTCCGATAACGAATAATGGGTGCACGCACCACAAAGAGAAAACCATGAGGGAGTTGATATGCGAGTGATCTTTGTGCCAGTGGCTGATCGACCGGAATGTGCTCGAGCGTTGCATACAGCATTTGATCTGGGGCAACGACTCGGCGCCAACCTCTGCGGTTGTCATATCAGAGCACATGGCAGCGCTGATGTCGCATTACCTTCGAGCCTGGGCTCCTTGGTTGACTATGATGCCGCCTGGAGGGCGGCGTCGACCGGCAAGAAAACGCAGAAGAGCAGTGCAGCGGCCAAGGCGTTATTTGGCAAAATCGCAGAGCGTCAGCACTATCAGATTATAAGCAAGCCCGGATCCTCGCCCGGTGCCATGTGGATGGAGAAAGTCGGTTCTCCCGACAAAGTGCTGTCTATTATGGGCCCCGTTTCCGATCTAATCATAGTGTCGCGTCCTGCACCCAACGGCGGAAAACTTGCACGCATGTTCATGCTGGCGGCACTACTTAACTCGTCCAGGCCTGTGCTGGTTTTACCACAAACGGGAATGGCGAACATTAGTAAACGCATCAGTATCGCGTGGAACCAAAGTGCAGAGGCCGCCAATACCGTCTCTGCAGCCATACCGCTGCTTCGTCTCGCTGAGCATGTCAATATCATTACTTGCGGTCCTGAAAGCGGGTTGGGCCCCAAGTCAACACAACTCGCAACCTATCTTCGCTTCTGGGGCGTCAAGGCCGAGCGCTCAACCGCACGTGGTGTCAACGATGCCAAAGCGCTCGTTAAAGGGTATAAAGACGCAAAGTCGGATCTCCTGTTGATGGGTGCTTATAGCCGTAGCCGCTTGAGGGAACGGGTATTCGGTGGTGTCACAGAGTTCATGCTGCAACAAGCGAACATCCCGGTTCTTATGCTTCACACTTGATCTCTAACAATGAACTTTGAGTGGGTCGCGATTGCGCTCGGAGATGTCGTTTGGATTTCCCTGGCCTTCGCGCTTGGATTGCTATCAAGATCAGTGGGGCTACCACCTCTAGTTGGCTTCCTCGCCACTGGATTCCTGCTCAACACGCAAGGGATAGCCAGTGGAGAAATGCTGCAGAAACTTGCCGACCTGGGCATCACCCTGTTGCTATTTACAGTCGGCCTAAAACTCAATCTTAGAACCCTCGCAAGACCTCAAGTATGGGCAGTATCCGGCTTGCACATGGCGACTATCGTCGCAGTCTTCGGCTTCGCCATCTATGGCCTGGCACTGGCTGGCACGCCTTTCGTATCCAACTTAGATCTTCAGGGCTCACTACTGATTGCTTTTGCATTGAGCTTTTCCAGCACCGTATTCGTGGTCAAGGTACTGGAAGAGAAAGGAGAGATGAAGTCTCTGTACGGCCGAATTGCGATCGGCATTTTGATCATGCAAGATATAGCGGCAGTCGTTTTCCTGGCCGCTTCTACCGGCAAGCTGCCGTCACCTTGGGCACTGTTGTTACTTCTACTTATTCCTCTTCGCCCAATGTTGCAGCAAATTCTGCAGCGTGTCGGTCATGGCGAACTACTGGTTCTGTACGGATTAATACTTGCACTGGGGGGTGCGGAGGTGTTCGAATTGGTTGGCATGAAAGGTGGCTTCGGTGCACTTATCCTGGGTGTGCTGATCGCAGATCACGCTAAATCCGATGAAATGGCCAAGACTTTGCTCGGCTTCAAGGATTTGTTTCTGCTTGGGTTCTTCCTGTCTGTCGGCTTGGCTGGTCAACCAACGCTGGAGACATTCCTCGTTGGTGCTTTGCTCACGCCCATCGTGTTTTTTAAATCAACGCTTTTTTTCATGCTGCTGGCACACTTCAAGCTAAGAGCGCGTACTTCTCTACTGACAACCTTGAACCTAACCAACTATAGCGAATTTGGTTTGATCGTCACCGCCATCGGCGTCGCCAATGGCTGGATAGACAGTGAGTGGCTGCTCGTCATCGCCGTAGCATTGGCTTTGTCTTTCGTGATTGCCGCCAGCCTCAACAGCATCGCGCACCAGCTGTATGCCCACCACCGGCCGTTTTGGCGGCGCTTGCAGAGAAACGAACGTTTGCCAGATGACAGTTTGTTCGATACCCAAGGCGCGACCATTGCCGTGATTGGCATGGGTAGGGTCGGCGCGGGCGCCTACGACAAGATGCACAATTTGTATGGTGATACGGTCGTCGGCGTGGATTTTGATCCAGTGACCGTCAGGAAACAGCAATCGACCGGGCGCACGGTACTGCAAGGAGACCCTAGCGATGCCGATTTTTGGGACCGAGTTGCGGCAACGCATACAATAGAGCTTGTGATGCTGGCGCTGCCAAATTTGACTGCCAACCTTTCCGTTCTCAATCAGCTTGAAGAGAGTCACTATCCCGGAAGGGTGGCCGCCTGCGCCAGATATCCAGACGAGGTTGAAAAGCTGCAGCAAGCGGGTGCGGTGACGGTATTCAACATTTACACGGAAGCCGGCGCCGGATTTGCCACGCACGTTGCTGCGCAACTGCCCGAATAGATGAACCCGTTTGCCAATTAATCGAATTCTGCGGTACTGTTTTCTAGCGAGTTTATTCAGTACATTGTGCTTGAGTATCATTCAATCTGTTAGCAAGCAAACCTGGAGGTTATCAAATGGGAACTTACGCCATGACTGGCGGGGCTACGGGGATCGGCGCCGCAATCAAGAAAAACTTGCTCGATGCGGGAAACAAAGTCATTGTCGTCGATATTAAAGACGCCGACATCGTGGCCGATTTGTCTACCCGTGATGGACGCCAAGCGGCGATTAGCGCGATACGTGATGCTGCCGGGGACGGCCTGGATGGGTTTGTCGCCTGTGCGGGCCTGGGATCGCATGTGCCTAATCACCCCTTAATTGCCAAGGTAAACTATTTCGGCACAACTGAACTGGTTGCAGGCGTGAAAGATCTATTGGCAAGCAAAAAAGGCGCCGTTATCTTGATTTCCTCCAATTCCGCGCCGATGGAGACTAGCCAAGAATACGTTAATCTGCTACTCGAAGACGACGAAGAGAAAGCTTGCCAGGCGGCTGAAGGTATCGAGGGTCAGATGGTATACAGCGGTTCTAAGCAGGCAGTCGCGCGTTGGATGCGGCGCAATACGGCAGAATACGCGGCAGTCGGTGTGCGCATGAACGCGGTCGCACCGGGTTATACGGAAACGCCGATGACCGAACAGGTTGCGAATGACCCCACCTATGGCGACGCTATCAAGGCGTTTGTTAAGAGCATACCGATAGGCCGCGCGGGCGTACCGGAAGATATGGCAAAGGCCGTCAACTTTTTGCTAAGCCCGGATGCGAGTTTTGTGTGTGGCTCTGTACTGTTTGTTGACGGCGGTCACGATGCCATGATGCGGGCAGACCAGTTCTAAAACTACCGACTGGTTGGGTAGGTACGATGAAAGCAGCCGTACTGGAAAAACAGGGCGAGCCGATCAAGATTCTCCACGATGTGGACGTGATCGATCCACGCCCTGGTGAAGTGAGGGTAAGAGTTAAATATTGCAGCCTCTGCCATTCTGATTCCAGCGTTATGGGTGGCGTTATGGGGGAACTGGCAAGCCCTATCATACTCGGACACGAAGCGGCGGGCATTGTCGATAGTGTCGGCCCCGGTGTCACTCACTTGCAAACCGGCGATCCTGTGGCACTGGCTCCCGCACCCCCGTGCGGCATTTGTTATTATTGTCAACGTGGCGATCACAGCCTCTGCGTTAACGGCCTTGGAATTCAAACTAACGCGCTGCCCGATGGCGAAACCGGCTTTTCTCGGGATGGCGAGAAAGTTCTGCGTGGCCTGGGCGTTGGCGGTCTTGGCGAATACACCATTACGCCCGCATCGGGTGCAATTAAGTTACCTGATGACATTCCGCTAGACGTGGCCTGCGTTATCGGCTGCGCCATCCAAACCGGCGTGGGTGCGGTGTTAAATACCGCCAAAGTAGAACAGGGAGCGACCGTTCTGGTAACCGGCCTGGGTGGTGTAGGCATTGCCGTGGTGCAAGGTGCGCGCATTGCGGGAGCAACCACTATTATTGCGTCTGACCCGATTGCCGAACGCAGAGAACTCGCGCTCAAGTTGGGAGCTACTCACGCAATCGACCCCAGCAGCGACGACTTAGGGGCGTTGTGTCACGAACTTACCAGCGGTATCGGCCTTGATTATGCTTTTGAAACGGCCGGCCACGCGCGCTTGATCGAGCAGTGTGTTGATCTTATTCGTGCTGGCGGTACCACGATTTGTGTAGGCGCCCCTCCCATCGACCAACACCTCACTCTCAAGCATGTGGTCATATTTGGCGCTATGGGAAAAAACTTGTGCGGTTGTCTTAATGGTTCCAGTAATGCGCCTTATGAAATACCGCGCCTGGTGAGATTGTGGCAGACGGGGCAGCTCAATCTTGAAGAGA
>JBPCXM010000404.1:0-3950 GCA_051008535.1 Pseudomonadales bacterium
CCATGCGCGGACAACTCCTCCCTGCGCAACGCCTATTTCGGAGACCTGCACGTACATACCACTTATTCCTGGGACGGTGCCGGGCGCGGCATGAGCACCACGCCGGATCAGGCCTACCGTTTTGCCCGGGGCGAGGCGGTCGGTATACCTCCGTACGATAGTGAAGGCAATGGACTGCGCACAGTGCAACTGGAGCGCCCCCTGGACTTCGCCGCTGTCACCGACCATGCCGAATCCATCGGCGAGGTAAACCTGTGCATAAGCCCGGGATCGGAACGCTTTGACAGCGAGGCGTGCCGGGCATTTCGCGGCGAGGACAAGTACGGCCCACTGCCGAAAACTATGTCACCGATGATGGCGATCATGAGTAATACCCGTGCTGACGGTATGTGTGGTACGGACGGGGCACTTTGCCGAAACGCCACCCTGGCCGCCTGGCAAATCATGCAGCAGGCCGCCGAGGGCTGGTACGACCGCTCCTCGGAATGCAGTTTCACGACATTCCACGGCTACGAATACACTTGGGCGCCCTGGGCGAACCGTGTCCACCGTAATGTGATCTTTCGCAATGAGGTGATCCCCGAGTTACCGGTCTCCACAGTTGATGAGACGGAACCTGACGGCTTGTGGCGACGGCTGAAAGAGTTGTGTTTGGATACGGATGGTGACTGCGACGTTCTGGCTATTCCTCACAATCCCAACCACGCCAGCGGCAGGATGTTCCCGCTCAGCGATTCATCGGATCCCATTGAAGCGCGCCGTGCACGCGCGCAGCTCGCCACTGACATGGAACCCCTAGTGGAAATGATACAGATCAAGGGGGAATCCGAATGCCGCAACGAGCTGTGGGGCGTCACCGGCGCGCCAGATGAATTCTGCGACCTGGAAAAGTGGGATCCTCTCGAGGAAGTCAAGGACTGCGAAGGAGGCGTCGGCATCGGCAAATCACTGGGGAGGGGCTGCGTCTCACGGAACGACTATGCCCGGTACGCCATTGCTGCTGGGCTGGCAGAAGAGCGAAAACTCGGCGTGAATCCCTACCGCCTTGGTTTTATCGGCAGCACGGACACTCACAACGGCATACCGGGCGATGTGGAAGAATGGAACTGGGAGGGAAGCACAGGCCTGAGTGATGCGGAGCCAGAAAAACGCCTGAAGACGCGTATTCAGCGTAATCCTGGCGGTCTCGTCGGTGTCTGGGCCGAGGAAAATTCCCGCGACGCCCTATTTGACGCGATGCGCCGACGAGAAGTGTTCGCAACTTCCGGACCGCGCATGACGGTACGTTTTTTTGCCGGCTGGGGAGATTTCTCAGCCGACGACGAGCACGGCACACCTTGGTGCGATCGGTCCGACGCTCTGCAAGCTGCCTACAACTCCGGCGTTCCCATGGGCAGCGATTTGCTGGGGCCTAGTGAGGCCGCACCATTCTTTGCGATCAACGCCAGGCGCGACCCGGGGACGGCAGTTCACCCAGGCGGACTGCTGGAGCGAATACAAGTGATCAAGGTAATGGTTAAAGAAGACGGCAAT
Source organism: Pseudomonadales bacterium (assembly GCA_051008535.1). GTDB lineage: Bacteria > Pseudomonadota > Gammaproteobacteria > Pseudomonadales > JAUIET01 > JBBKXJ01. Next base: position 1,534 of record JBPCXM010000404.1, read on the forward strand.
TACCATCAGGAAATCTTCGATGTCGCGGGCGGTCCCACTGGCGCGACAGTGAACGTCAATACCTGCGCACTCCGAGGACCCGGTGCGGATAACCTGTGCACCGTCTGGCGAGACCCGGATTTCAACACACTGCAATCTGCGGCATACTACGTGCGCGTCATAGAGAATCCTTCCTGCCGCTGGACAACCTGGACATGCCTGTCACTTCCCGAAGGGAAGAAGCCCGCCCTTTGTAGCAACTCATCTGAAGCTAAAGCGACCCAGGAGAGGGCATGGAGCTCACCAATTTGGTACTCCCCGGGAGGCGTCTAAGGGCAGCATTATTTTCTACTATCAGTAGGGAAATTAGCATTTCGCCAGGGACACGTTGCACTGCCGGTCCCTATCGTATAGCCGATCGCGGTAATACCCGGGCCGAAACTTAAAATGGCTCGAATGAACCTGCTCACCTGGCGGGTCTCGAGTCGATGGTAAATTTGGTTGCTACTATTTTCCTTGGGGCATTGCGCTGGATGGAATGATCGCCCCGCGGTGCTGAATGACAACGGATGCCAGATTTTGCCCGGCGTTGGCGGCCTCTCTCGGTTCGTGGCCTATCATTCTCGCCGCCAGATATCCCGCATTAAACGAGTCCCCTGCTGAGGTGGTATCAATGACCGTTACCTTTATCGGTTTCACCAATTCCATTGCCGAATCTGAGACGACAAGACATCCGTGCTCTCCCATTTTTAGCGCGATCTCGCCAACGCCCCAGGACTGCAGACGCGACACAATGGCTTCCTGATTCCTATCACCAAAGAGCAGGCGTTCATCATCAATGGTGGGCAAGGCGATATCGGCTAATTGATATATCTTTTTATAGTTTTCCTGAGCTACTGTTTCGTTCGGCCAGAGCTTGGGTCGATAGTTGTCATCAAAGATGATCTTGCCGCCGCCCTTGCGGTAGCCTACCAGAAGATCGAACAGTCGTTGCCGTGAAGACTCGCTATACAGCGCCAATGTGATACCGGAAAGGTATAGCCACTCATAGCCGCAGAGCGCAGTAAAAAGTTTGTATGCATTGTCGGCGTCATCGAAGATGCGTCTTGCTGGTGAGCTATCGCGCCAATAGTGAAATGATCGCTCTCCCCGCTCATCGATTTCAATCATATACAGCCCGGGAACGCTGTTTGCATAGCGATCAACCAGCTCGCAGCCGACCCCCTCGCTACGCCATTGCTCCATCATCCACGTACTCATATTGTCATCGCCCACAGCTGTCACGTAGTCTACCGCGATACCAAGTCGCGCAAGATAAATCGATGTGTTAAGCGTGTCGCCTCCGTACGACAGCGCCATAGGCAGGGGACCGTCAGATTGAGTGTTTGGGCGATGGCTGAGTTCCAACATGCACTCGCCAATGATTGCTATTTTCTGTGGCATAGGTTGCCCCGTATTAGGCCAGCCGCGCCCGCTGGACCACCACCAGCGCGAATAACAAGACCTCAGATGATAGGTTGTTATTAAAATTGGTAATATAAAATAATAATAATTGGTATGACATCGAGTTGAAACAGCGTTGGGTTAACTTATTAGCGTTTGTTTTAATGAAATTGTTATCCTAATGAACGGGCCTCGATCGCGTGGGATAGGTGGGACGCTTCGAATATCTGGCGTTTGTGAAACGCTCGACTAGAAAATCAATAAACGCACGTATTTTTGGCGGCACATGCCGCTGATGCGAGTGCACGGCCCAAATTGCACTTGCCTTTGGGACTGCTTCATATTTGGATAGCACTACGTTGAGCTGTTTTTGCCGTAGTTCCAGGCCCATATTCCAGTCGGGTAGCAGGACCAGGCCAAGCCCGGCGACGGCGGCGGCAGTGAGGGCATCGGCACTTCTGGCGAAAAAACTGCCCGCAACGCGCACTTCTGTCAGCCCATTTTTGCCACGAAACTTCCACACATTGTGACCCGGATGATCACGAAAAGTAATGCAATTGTGATGCTCAAGATCGGCGGGACGTTTGGGTATTCCGGCACTTTTGAGGTAACTCGGACTGGCGCATACGACGCGGTGGCTGTCCCCAATCTTGCGCGCCTTGAGGCTGGAGTCGCTGAGCTGCCCAACACGAATTCCTACATCATAACCGCCCTCTACAAGATCAACGAGATAATCGGTCATCGACAGCACGATTCGAACGCCAGGGTACTGTGCTAGAAACGCTGGCACCGCCGAGACGATCAGTTCCCTACCGATGCCCGTCGGCACCGTGACGCGCAGAATGCCGGTGGGTGAACCCAGCTCGGCGACGGCAAGCCGTGCCTCGTCTACGTCCGTGATAATTCGCCGCGCGCGCTCGTTATAGATTTGACCTGCTTCGGTCAGACTGAGCTTGCGTGTCGTGCGATGAAACAAGCGCACACCTAGTTCCGCT
>JBPCXM010000405.1:0-2703 GCA_051008535.1 Pseudomonadales bacterium
GGGTGTTGCCGCAAAAAAATAGATGCCAAGCGCAACGATGGCTAAAGCCAGAACCAGAATAAAACGTGTTGTAGTCATACGCGAACAACCTTCCTGTTAAATGTAGTGACACCCTGACCGTCAACAGTAGACTGATAAAACACCACTGTGATAGAAGCAAAAACCACTGCTGCTCTAGCGTGTCAAAAAGCGCCGCAACCGGCTTTGGTCCCGGCGCCCTTGGGCCTGTAACAACAACATGTCCTTAATCAAATCTTCAATCCTGCCGGCTGTTTCCTCACGGACCGATTGCTGCACACTATTCGGAACTGTTTTTTTACCGGAGTAGTCAGGCACTTCTACCGGTTCGCCAAAGGCGACATAACAGGGCTGTGGCTTGGGTAACAAAGTCGAGAACACTCCCGACGGAACGGGCGGAACCATATCCGGGCGAACGCCGCGCTGCGACAGCAATTTGCCTAACCAGGTATCCAGCAACTCGTCGCCCTCCATGGCGTGGTCGAAACACTCTTCGGGGCCGACCACACCGAAGGGCGTGATGTTGTAGCCATTCTGGGCTGCCATGCGCACAAAGCCGTAGCGCTGGCGCCATTGCAGTTCATAGGCGTTAGCAGCCGCTTTCATGGATTCATGAGCACCGCCGGGATAGACCAGCAAGTCATGGCCATCCTGCATCATCGCGCTGCAAACCTTTGGATGTGCGAGCAACATGCCGTTGCTGATCATCCGGTCACCCACCCGTGGCGTCTGCAACCAGGCCGTATCGCCCAATGCCCGTGCGAAGCGATTAGCTTCATGCCAAAGAACCGGCATGACGACAAAACCGTCAATGCCAAGAAAAGAATGGTTGCCGATAAATAACGTAGGCTCCTTCGGAATGTTTTCAAGGCCGACCACTGTGGGCGTAAAATAGCGTTGGATGAATTTGTAGAGTTTCTCCGAGCCCATATAGCCCATATCTTTCACTTCTCGACATCTTTCGATCAGCTCATCGATTTCTTCATCAGAAAACACCGCTGTTGATTCTTTCTTTGTCATGCTAAATCTCCATCTATCAATACGCGCCGTTATTTTTTCGGTACTTATGAGTGAATACGATTGTCCCATACGCCTTGCGCGTCCGCTCCCACCGGATAATGCATATTCATGGTACCGTCGAACACCGCATTGAAGATGGCGTCGCCCACTGGTCGCCCCGTTTCTCGTTGCGCTCGTTCTTCTTCACTGCCGAGAAAGTTTGCGTAGATTTCTCGCGATGCCTGTTTGGTTCGTTGCTTCAATTCAAAATACGGCGAGTCTTCGCTCACCTTCAACGAACCCACTGCGTTGTTCAGTACGGCCGTTTTGTAATTGCCAGGATAGATAACCATCAGACGAATATTCCAGCCTGCCAGTTCGAGCGCAAGCGTCTTGGAGAGCGCATCGACGGCGGCCTTCGACGCGGCGTAGACACCGTACCAATGACTTGGCACGACCGCTATCGGTGACGACAGATTGACGATGGTGCCGGCATTGTTTGCTCGCATCGAGGGCAGGAACGCCTGAATCATATTGGACAGGCCAAACACATTCACTTCGAATATGTCGCGGATCTGTTGCTCCGAAATTTCTTCGTAAGGCGCGATAACGACGCGGCCTGCGTTGTTTATCAATATGTCCAGCGGACCCTTGCTTAACACGTAGTCCCGTACTTTCAGTACTTGATCGCTGTCGGTCACTTCGAGAGTAACGAGTTCAATGGAAAGATCCTCGTCATCAGCAAGTTTCTGCAATTCGGTTGTGTCTGCGGTTTTTCTGACGGTGGCAAATACATGATGCCCCGCCTTGGCAAAATACTCGGCGGTGTAATAACCGAAACCTGAATTGCAACCCGTAATCAATACATTGGCCATGCCTGTTTTCTCCATTGTGCTTACGAGTGCGACAGCCGCTCTCGTTTGGTTGATCTCTACAAGACAAGCTGTTATCACTTCTATCGCTTGTCGCTTTCACTAAATGCCGCGATGCCAAACTATGTGTGAATGGCTTCATATCGCTGACAAACATATTAAAAAAGGCCGGTTAGCAAGGCTATAGCAGTAGCTATCGTCTTTTATTGGCAAGAAATTTCATATTTCAGTTTTTGGCGACACACGTGTTCCCATGTACCTTACGCTGTATTAGTCTTTCGCAATCCTGACAAAGGGCATAGCGGAGAACTAGACAATGAATAAACTGGAACTGAGCAATAACGCGGATCGCACCTTCCCAAAAATCCTGCGAGCGCAGGCGCAACAAAATGGCAATACCGACTTTCTGGTTACCGAAAGTCAGCGCATATCTTTTGCCGAAGCCGACCGAATGACCGATTCACTGGCGGCCGGCTTGCAAAACCTCGGCCTGCAGCGCGGTGATCGCATTGCGCTCTACATGGGTAATCGACCGGAAATGGTACTGTTGGCGCTGGCTGCCAATAAGTTGGGTGCGATATGGACGCCGATCAATACCGATTACAAAGGGCAGTGGCTGCTGGATACGCTGCAGCGCAGCCAGATCAAGGTGCTAGCAACCGACCAGCAGTTTGTTGATCGCATCCTCGAATTGGGCGACCAGTCCGGCATCGGGGAGTTAGTGGTCCTGTCGCCGGCAGAAGAGCTGCCGGAAAATGCCCACTCCTACGCCGAATTAGCCGAACAAGCACCGCTTGAACTGGACTATTCTGAT
>JBPCXM010000406.1:0-3578 GCA_051008535.1 Pseudomonadales bacterium
TTTGCCGGCACTTTGCCTTCTACGCGCAGCTGCTTTTCATCAAGATCGCGCTCTTCGTCGACTGGTGCGTAGTTACCCTGCAAATAGGGAAAGGCACTTAAATCCATCGATTGGTCCTCCGCCATAGTATCAGTTTGTTGATAATCATTACTGGCTGGAATATTAACAGCGAAACATCATTAAAAACAGTTTTGCCTGTTTCTTTTCCCATTATCTCGCGCTACAGTGTGAAACATTAACAAACGGCGAAATGCGAATAAACCATGAACAAACTAGAAGACGAAATCGCCCTTAGAAATCTGATGGCGAAATATGCGGATGCGGTAAATCGCTACGATGCCGATACCTGGATTTCGACCTGGGCGGAAAATGGCGCGTGGAACCTATTAGGCAGTCCCGTAGAAGGTCGGGACAATATTCTTGGGCTGTGGCAGCAAATGATGGGCGGATTTGAGTTTGCGCTGATGATGCCCAGCTCCTGCCTGTTTAATGTGGATGGCGATGGCGCCAGCGGTCACTGGTATGTGCACGAATATAGTCGGGATAAGGAAGGCAAGACGACTATGATACTAGGCCATTATCTGGATACTTATTGCAAACTCGATGGTCAATGGTTGTATAAATCCAGGACCTACAGCTTTGTTTATCATGGGCCTGCGGATTTAAGCGGTAGCTACACGCCGCTGTCGTAATCCGTGTGAGCGCCTACATCGCCTGCCAAAATTAGCCAGAAAAAGCGACTCGGGCTGTCAACGAGTATTTTCCCGGTAAATCTTTGCATAGGCGATGCTATCGGCGTTGTCGATCAATGTGCCATTCGCCAACTCGCCGGTGCGAGCGCTGATTTCCAACATGGCGCCGCCCAAATCTTTCGCAGTGATCACCAATAAACCTGGCCGCAGCAGAGCCTGGCCAAGGTAATGGATGGCATTGGCCTGCTCAGAGGTCGGCCGGATAAAGGCGGAGCGATAGCCAAAAGTGCGCAAACCACTGGTCTCAGCCAACCTGGCCAGTTCCTGCTCCGCCCGCCCCTTCTCCCGCGCCCAGTGAGCACTGCCGTTGGCATCGGTGCCCATGCCAGTAACATAGTGAAATGACATAGGCCCGTCTGTTCTTGCCGCCAACCACTGCTTGACGAAAGCCACCGGAAAATCCACATGAATCCAGGTGTAGGTGGCATCATCAACATTTAGCGACGACGTACCCAGACCCCAAAGTACAGTATTAACCTCTGCTAGCGCATCAGCCAAGGAGGTGTAATCGGTGAAGTCTTCATGGATTCTCATGTCAACTTTACCGGCAGCGACGCCGGCTTCGATACGCGGTGAACTGCGCCGGGTGACGACATAGATCTTCTCAACATCCGTATCCTCCATCGCGGCCTTGAGTAGACCATCCCCCACCGATCCCGTCGCGCCGAATACCATTACTACCCGATTGGCATTCTCATCACGCGCTTGATCCGCCGCGGGCGTTATGGTGCCCAAGGTGAGAAAACCCCAGATATCGAACGCAACCACCAACAGGAGAAAGGTCATCGGGACGAACAAGATAAGCTTTTTTGCGATTTTCATATTCACCGGTATTTCACGTGCTTACACCGGTACAGAGTAATCAAAGCCTTTGGCGATGTATACCGTAAATGTTTTTGAAGGTTGGTGAAGGTGTTTCTATTATTGTTTAAGAGGTGACGGCCCTACTTGACGATTGCGGCAAACCTCAAATTGATTCAGAGTCGCTACCCGACCTTGCAGATTTGAATCAGAGACCGGATCTTCGGTGCCACACGTTTCGTTATCGTCGAAGGCTGGGGATCCGAGAAATGTAGTAGCAAACGTTGTATTGTTCATCTCAATACCTGTCGGATAGCCTTTGTCGCGGCCACTGTAGATTCTATTTCCTGTCAGCGTAAAATCCCTTTCCCCCTCTACAGATATGCCGGCCACGCCGTCAGACGATTGTGGTACTTTGTAATTCGGATCGGGTACATAGCTATTTTTGGCGCCACCGTATATTTCGTTAAATCGGACAATATTATCGACACCCCCCCAATTACCATGCTCAAAAGCGATTCCGTACATCATGCCAGTGATGACATTGCTCTCGATGATGGTGTTGTAAGTTGATTTCATTTTGACACCATAATATCGGGATAGTCCGGAACTGAAAAGCAATCGATCGCCGACTATGCGGTTGTTTTCAAGAGTTATGTTGGATGCGCCCCAAACGTCAATACCGATGGCTTCGTTGCCGATTATCATTGGTTGGTCGAGAGCAATATCATTATCTTGAACTACAATACCAACGTTTGTTGTATTAATAACAATATTTGGCACCGCAATAGCAATACTAACCCTAGACCCGCCGAACTTGTTTCGATGGATTAATGTGTGCTGGGGAATCGTGAAATCAATTGACAATCCAACCAGGTTCAAATTGAATTCTATATTGTAGATATTGTTTTGCCGTGATGCTATTGAACCGCCAACTTGGTACGCATATTTTCCAACGCCGACGGTGAACCCACCGATTCCACCATTGGATATGCTGATATCTGTGCCTCCACTAATCAAGACACCAGTACCACGCTCATGATCTGCTGACGTGGTGTTCGTGTTCCGAAGATCACGCCCCAAAAACCATAGACTCACTCTGTTGGATTGTATTTCTATTGCTGAATCAGATGGAGCCGGGCCAAGCTCTTGCTCCGACTCCAGAAACACCTCAAGATCTTCGGCTACACAGTAAATCCCGGGTTGAGCGATGACGTACGGTAGCGATGCGTCCAAGTCCTGCTGTGTGATAAACACGTCACAAAGACCCTGCGCTTCGTTCACAGCAATGTATTCTATCTCCGGGCCGATCTGCTCGGTCAACTCAGCCAGCGTGCAGTCTTCCTGGTGCCACATACCTTCATCGTCTTCCCAAATTGAGCACGCCTGCGCAATGCTATCCACCGAAATGAGAAGAATCACGATTACTAATCTAGCGATTGCGCGAAACACATGCATTGATCAATCCTCCATTGATTTCTATTTTGCCGCCGACAGACCATTCACCCACCTTACGGGTTACGGCACACCTCAAACTGGTTCTGCGTCTCAACCAGAGCTTGAAGCGTTGGGTCAGATACCGGGTCTTCCGTTCCACAGGTTTCGTTAGCATCAAAAAAAACGGGGATGCCTGAGAACGAAACTGCAAATGTCGTATTGTCGATATAAAAACCGTTCAGATAGCCGCGCATACGGCCGCTGTATATTCGATTCCCTGTGAGTACCAGATTGCTTTGTCCTCTTACAAATATGCCGGCATTCCCATCAGATGACGCCGGAATCATATAGTTTTGATCGGGCATAAAGCTATTTCCATTGCCGCCATATATTTGGTTATATCTGACAATGTTTTCAACTCCAGGATAGATTCCCCAACTACCTAATAGGATTCCGTTCACCATGCCGGTGATGGTATTGTATTCAACCGCCACGTTTTGGCAGTCTTCAGTATCGATTCCAAACGTGGGGTAAGGTGCAGCAGGACTTCCCGGAGGAGAAAAATCATTAGGCCAGTAACTATTACTG
>JBPCXM010000407.1:0-18092 GCA_051008535.1 Pseudomonadales bacterium
GCACATCAGCATCCAGGCTAGCGAGGTTGAATCTGAAACGCCGCAGAAATACATGCAGAGAAAAAAGCAGGAACGGCAGCAAAAGGCCATAGATTGCATCCTTAATGATCCGAATGTTAACGAGTTGATCGACAAATTTGACGCCAGCGTTATCATGGAATCGATTACACCGAGCAACGCGAGTGAATAGTTATGAAAAAAGGTCTTGGAGATTTGATGCAACAGGCGCAGCAGATGCAAGAGCAAATGCAACGCGCGCAGGAAGAACTTGCCTCGATGGAGGTGAATGGTGAATCTGGCGCTGGGCTGGTCAAGGTCACAATGACTGGGCGGCACGACGTCAAACGTGTCGAAATAGACACCAGTTTAATGACCGAAGAAAAGGAGATACTGGAAGACCTGCTTGCCGCTGCGGTTAACGACGCAGTGCGCCGCATTGAGGCCGAGCAAAAAAACAAACTGGGTGGTCTAGCCGGTGGTATCAATCTGCCCGAAGGATTCAAGATGCCCTTTTAGTACCCCTTCAAGGTGACATTTCCTAATGCAGTCATTCCAAAATCACCTTGAAGGGGTACTATGTCATTTAGCCCACTAATCAAAGAGCTCATCGACGCGCTGCAGTGTTTGCCCGGGGTCGGCCCCAAAAGCGCCCAGCGCATGGCCTTGCAATTGCTTGAGCGCGACCGTGGCGCCGGTAGACGCCTTGCCGGCGTGCTGGCGCAGGCGACTGAGCATGTACGCCGCTGTAGTCGCTGCCGCACTCTAACCGAGAACGAGCTATGCGATATTTGTCAGAATCCGAAGCGTGACACAAGTTTGCTGTGCGTGGTCGAAACGCCGGCGGATGTCATGGCTGTCGAGCAGGCTGGCGGCTATCGAGGCTTGTATTTTGTCCTGTTGGGTCACTTGTCGCCTATCGATGGCATAGGTCCTGAGGATATCGGCATCGACCAGCTGCTGGCGCAAATACAAGCCGATGGTGTGGGCGAGGTGATTCTCGCCACCAACCCCACCGTCGAGGGCGAAGCCACCGCTTATTTTATTACCGAAAGATTGCAGCAACTTAATGTGACCGCATCGCGAATTGCGCATGGTGTGCCGCTAGGCGGCGAGTTGGAGTACGTTGACGGTGGCACGCTAGCGCACGCTTTCAGCGGTAGAAAACCAGTGTCCTGTGATGAATAACCCCTCGTTGCCTGCGGTCAGTCACGAATTGGTTACCGACGCCACGCGGCTGCAAACGCTATGTGCAGCGTGGCAGCAGATGGACGCCATTGCGCTGGATACCGAGTTCGTGCGCACTAACACCTACTATGCAATGCTGGGTTTGGTGCAAATTTATGATGGCGAACAAGCGCGGCTGTTAGACCCGCTACAGCCAGATTTGCAAGCGCCGCTGGCGACCATCCTGGGAAATGCCAAGCTCGTAAAAGTCTTACACTCCTGCTCCGAGGATATTCAGATTCTGCAGAGCTATTGCGGGGTCGAGATAGTTAACGTGTTTGACACACAGATCGCCGCGGCAATGTCCGGTTTCGGCTTTTCCCTCTCTTACCAAAAATTGGTGGAGAGCATTTGCGGCGTGCAACTGCCCAAAGACGCAACCCGCTCTGATTGGCTGCAACGACCGTTGGCGGATGCTCAACTCGATTACGCCGCGTTGGACGTCATTTACCTGCTTGACGTCTATACACGCCTGCGTTCGCAGCTTGAACGCGATCAGCGGCTGAGCTGGCTGCAAGAGGATTGCGAAGAGCTGCTGACACAAGTGCAGACCGCCGTCGAGCAAGATGAATTGTACTTGCGCGTAAAGGTAGCGTGGCAACTGAATCCGAAAGAGTTGCATATATTACGCGCGTTATGCAGCTGGCGCGAAGAGCAGGCTGTGCAGCGCGATAAACCGCGCAACTGGATTGTCAGCGACCGCGCTTTTGTCGCTCTCGCCAAACGGCAACCTACAGCGCTCCAGGAACTGAATCCTATCGATGATTTGTCCTCCCACGCGATTAAACGCTACGGCAAAACCCTGCTGGACTTGATCGTGCGTTGCACGGCAGACGAAGCTTCAATGTATCCGCCGTCGTTACCGAAACCGCTTGGCCGTGGCCAGAATGCGCTGTTAAAAAAATTGAAAGCGCTGGTGCGTGACAAGGCCGAACAGTTAAAAGTGGCGCCTGAGGTTGTCGTCCGCAAAAAAGATTATGAACAGCTGTTGCGTAATGCGGAAAGCGGAGAGCTGGCTGCCAATTCTTTGCCAGGTTGGCGTCATGCCATCATAGGTACAGAACTGATCGATCAAATACGGCAAGCCTATGACTAGCCGGCTGTGCAAGGTATACAAAAGTCAGCGCAAGGAAATGACATTCTTGTATGTCGATTTTGCCCGCGACCTCGAGTCGGTGCCGGCCGAATTGCTGGAAAACTTTGGTGAGCCGCAACTGGTCATGAGTTTACAGCTGCAGCCGGAGCGGCGATTGGCAGTTGTTAAAGGGTCAACGGTGTTAAAACAAATCGAACAATGTGGTTACTATTTGCAACTGCCACCACCACCTGAGCATGCCGTCACGCAGTGGTTGCGCGGCGATAAAGTGGATGGTTAGTGACGAGGTACACGAGACAAAGCATGCGCGCATACTTCTGGGAACACTACACCTTAAGCGAGTTGAGCGATGCTGAATGGGAAGCCTTATGCGACGGATGTGGTAAATGTTGTTTAAAAAAATTCACCGATATTGACACCGAAGAAGTGCTGCATACCAGTGTCGCCTGTCACAAGCTGAATATTGAAACATGTCGCTGTCGTAGCTATGCAAGGCGGCACGCGGAAGTGCCTGACTGCATAGATGTGAGGGCCGATATGGAGTGGAGTTGGTTACCGGCTACTTGTGCGTATCGACTGCGCGCTCTGGACAAACCTTTATTTGACTGGCATCCGCTAGTATCAGGTTCACCCGCAAGCGTGCATACTGCCGGTATCTCGGTGCGTGGTAACGTCTTGTCGGAAGAGAATGTCCATCCCGATGAGCTGGAACAGCATATCGTGCACTGGGTAGAATAACGTTAGTTTTTGATCGCTGAGATAGCACAATGAACAAGTTGCAGGAAATGGGGCTTATTAATGAATATACCGTAACCTGGTGTATTTATCTGCTCGCTTGCGTCGGTATCTTTATCGTCGTCTGGAGGATCAGTCGCGATTGGCCGGTGTTTTTGCGGCAAGCGCAGCGTTTTGTTGTGGCCTGTGTGGTGTTAGTGCCGGTCGCAGTCGAAACAGGGAAGGAAGCGATGGCGCCGGCTTTTATAGTAGCGATTTTCGAGGGCGCGACAGGCAATTCCGATGGCCTTGCATCTGCGCTGGCGGCACTTGCTCTGGCTGCTGTTTTGGCGTTGCTTGTTTACGGCGCGTGGTTAAGCGGTAAATATTTTTATCGAAAAAAGCAGGCGTCGAAGACTATGCGCCCAGCGGCGCCTAGGTCTGCTGAGCGCCCTTCGGTATCTGGCTAAGCGCAGGCAATAATGATCCGCTAACCAAATCACAGTATAATAATATTTTTCTGGCGGCAGGTTTGCCGTGTACTTCACTTACCAACGGTACAACTATGAAATTTACTGGCACTGAAACGTACGTCGCGACGGATGACTTGAGCCTTGCGGTCAACGCGTCGATTACCCTGCAGCGGCCGCTGTTAATCAAGGGTGAGCCTGGCACGGGGAAAACCCTGTTAGCACAGGAGATTGCCACCGCGCTGGGTAAACCACTGATTCAATGGCATATCAAATCCACCACCAAAGCACAGCAAGGGTTGTATGAATACGATGCCGTGTCGCGGCTGCGCGACTCACAGCTTGGCGGTGACAAGGTGCATGATATCGCTAACTACATCAAGCGCGGCAAACTGTGGGAAGCATTTGATGCCGACGAGCAAGTCGTACTGCTGATTGATGAAATCGACAAAGCAGACATTGAGTTCCCTAACGATCTGTTAGTGGAGCTCGACCGCATGGAATTTTTTGTTTACGAGACCGGCGAAACAGTCCGAGCCAAGCAACGGCCGATTATTGTGATCACCAGCAACAATGAGAAGGAGCTGCCCGATGCGTTTTTACGCCGTTGTTTCTTCCATTTTATCAACTTCCCCGACCGCGACACGATGAAGCAAATTATTGAAGTACACCATCCTGGAGCGCAGCGGCAACTTGTGCAAGACGCACTGGAAATATTCTTTGATATTCGCACCGTACCGGGCATGAAGAAAAAGCCTTCGACCTCCGAGCTGATTGACTGGTTGAAGCTATTGATGGCTGACGAAATACCCGACGAGATTTTGAAAAACCACGATAAATCCAAGGCTATTCCACCGCTGTATGGCGCCTTGGTTAAGAATGAGCAGGACGTGCATTTGCTTGAACGTCTAGCGTTTATGCATAGACGTGAGCAAAGGCGGTAGGGTAGCAGAACGCATGTTAATCAGTTTTTTTAGCGGCTTACGCAGCGCCGAAATACCCGTCACGCTGCGCGAGTTGATGGACTTGATCGAGGCGTTAAAGCAACGTCTGGTGTTTGGCAGCGTCGACGATTTCTACTACCTGAGTCGCGCCTGCCTGGTTAAAGATGAAAAATATTACGATAAGTTCGACCGCGCCTTCGCCGCCTATTTTAAAGATCTGGAAACGCTGGATGATATCATCGACGTGCTGATTCCAGACGACTGGTTGCGCAAAGAGTTCGAAAAACAGCTTAGCGAAGAAGACAAAGCCAAGATCGAGTCTCTAGGTGGCCTGGAAAAACTCATCGAGGAATTTAAAAAACGTCTCGAAGAGCAGAAAAAGCGCCACGAAGGCGGCAACAAATGGATAGGCACCGGCGGCACATCGCCATTCGGGCAAGAAGGTTATCACCCGGAAGGGATTCGCGTTGGCCCCAACGGCAAGAACGGCAAAGCGGTCAAGGTATGGGAAAAGCGCGAATTTAAAAACCTTGACGACAGTGTTGAAATTGGCACTCGCAATATAAAAATTGCCATGCGACGGCTGCGCAAGTTTGCCCGCACGGGGGCTGAAGACGAACTCGATCTTCCCGACACCATTAGCTCCACTGCTAAAAATGCGGGCTATCTAGACATCAAAATGGTGCCCGAGAAACATAACGCGGTAAAGGTACTGATATTTTTTGACATCGGTGGGTCGATGGACCCGCATGTGCGTGTGTGCGAAGAATTATTTAGCGCCGCCCGCACCGAATTCAAACATCTGGAATATTTTTACTTCCATAATTTCATTTATGAAGCAGTGTGGAAAAATAATATCCGTCGTTTCAACGACACGACATCGACCATGGACTTACTGCACAAATATAGCAGCGACTACAAGGTTATATTTGTCGGTGACGCATCGATGTCGCCGTATGAAATAGCGCAGCCTGGCGGTAGTGTGGAACACTGGAATGAGGAGGCGGGCGCGGTGTGGATGCAACGTCTTCGTCACGCCTACGAAAAAGTGATCTGGATAAATCCCTTACCGGAAGAGCATTGGGATTATGCGCAATCTGTCGCCATGACACGCGAATTAGTGGAAGGTCATATGTACCCGCTGACCCTGCATGGTCTGGAAGAAGGGATGTCTTACCTTAGTAAGTAACCTCTACTCGAAGCGTGCGACTAACAGCCCCAGATATTCATGCAGCGCGGCAACACTGAGTTCAAACCTAGAAGCACTGGGATAGAAGCGAGCCCAAGGCCTAGCTCCGTAATCGACCAACGAATAGAAGCGCGTAGGCGCAGCGATCACGTCGAAACCGTAGTGCCGAAAATGTTGCGTAGCGCGTGGAATATGGCTGGCATCCGTGACCAAAAAAATGTGAGTTATTTCTTTTGGAATAAGAATCTCGGCCGTGTATTTGGCATTTTCCTGAGTGTTGCGACTGCTCGGGTCGGTCCAGGTCACCGGTATGCTGAACTCCTCGCGTAATACGCGTGCCATAACTTCCGCGATCGGCGCCTTATCGCCATACACTGAGCCGCCGCTCACCAATAACGGTAGTTGTGTTTGTCGCTGTAACCACGCCGCATATTGCATTCTGGCCAGTGTGCCGGGCATCACCGAGTCATGGCCGTCATATTCGGGCGCGTTGGAATAAACAGCACCAGAGAGTAAAACAATAGCCTGCGCGTTACTGGCGGTCACGGCGGCAGCGCTCAGTGCGGGTGCGGATTCTTCTAGAGGTTTGCTCAAAACCACCTGCACAATGGGAGTGCTGAGGCAATACAATAGCAACACATTGCCTGCCAGCAAGGCGATGCCAAGACGTCGCCAACGCAACAGCAGTGCTAGTGCCAGCACCCCGAGTAGGATGTTCAAGCCAGGTGGCAGCGCCAGAACTTTCAGTAGCAGGCGAATTTCCATTGATTTTTAAGCCCTAATGTATGACATTGGTGTCGGGGTCGGGAATGCTATAAGCAAGATTGTATTGATGAATAGCTGGTTTGTCAGTTTACTGTTTTTTGTCTACACGCTGGGGCTGGCTTACTGGCAGCACTGGAGCGCGACCGATATTGTCTGGAGTATGTGGTTCGCGAGCCTGGTGAGCGGCTATGTGATCATTCTGTGTAACATTTTTGGCCACGCGGCGGACGCTTCAGGCGGCGTTTCAAACCGTGCTGGCGGCATTGGAAAGTCGCTGTTTTTGCTTGTCTTCTTTAGTGTTCACTTCATCGGTTTTCATTTTGGCCACTCGCAAGTGATGTGGAGTTTCTTTCCACTCAGCGAGCAGCAGCCTGCGTTTCTTGGTCTTATCGAGCAATGTGCAGAGCGCTACTGGGCATTCATCTTGGTTGCCCTCTTAAACGTATGGCCACTGGTGCGTAGCAATTGGCAAACGGAATCGGAGTTGCGCTTTGAAGAACCTTACAAAGCAGTAATTCGTAATCATGTGATGATATTTATCGTCGCCTTCGCTTCAAAAGTAGTGAGTCAACAGCAACTTCTGTACTTGCTGCTGGTATTTTATTTCTTCCCTTTTGCGCAATTACGGAGTTTGTTCGCGCGTGGCGAACCAAGCACGGATTAGCGCTGGCTATGCGCATGGTAGGCGATGAGCGCTGCGGCTACAGCAACATTCAATGACTCAACACCGTTGTACATGGGAATGGCGAGGCTGTCGGTGCAGTAACCGGCAATCTCAGGGGAGACTCCCAGGCTCTCATTGCCCAGAACAAACACGGCGCTGCCGCCGAGCTGGGTAGCAAATAAATTTCGCTCTGCGTTTGCCTTTAGGGCGAAAATTGGCAGCCTGTGCTCGCTGAGATGCTGCAGTGCCAGCGGCAGTGATGGGCAGACTATGATCGGTGCCTTAAACACACTGCCAGCGCTGGCCTTGATGGTGAGAGGGTTTAAACCGGCCGCACCCTTGGTGGGAAGCAAAATACCATCGACACCCGCAGCGCAGCAGGATCGAATAATCATTCCCAGGTTCTGCGAGTTAGTCACGCCATCCAGCGCGATCAACACCACACGCGGTCGTTGTTCTTGCTGCGCCCACGCGTTATGCCATTCGTTAAACTGCGTTAACGCATGACACATAACGTCGACCGCAACGCCTTGATCTTGGCGGCTGTTACGCGAAATGCGCGCCAGCTCTGCCCGCTTGTGGGTTTTGATATCGATACCGCGCCGCTGGGCGAGCGCCTCTATCTCGACTAAATCGGCACTTGATTTGTTGCTGCTCGCGAAATGTAAGCGATAGATCTGCAAGCTTTCGTCGCGCAGAACTTCGAGTGCCGGCTTACGCCCGTATACAGTGATGACTTTGGCGAAAAATGCCTTTTTCTGCTGATAGTCTTGTGTTTGCTCGAGCATTATATTTTGCTGCCGATGAGTCGTTATTCGCATGCCGCGCACATAACAATCCATTTTAACTTATGCACAGTGTTGTCGCGCAAAGCGACAGTGACTAGTCGACAAAGCGATCATTTTCTGACCCTATCTAATTAGATCTATTTATGCTAATTTGCGCACCGTTTATTTAGCAATAGGAGGTAATATAATGTTCAATACAACAACGAGGCTAGGCGCATGTGCAGCCGTTTTTGTTTTCGGTCTGAGCGCCTGTGGTGGTGATGATGGTAAGTCTGCAACCGAAAGCCTCAAGTCGTCACTCGACAGTGCCGTTGAAAGCGTTAACGAAGCGGCCGATACAGCAGCTGAAAAAACCGCAGACGCGGTTGAAGCGGCTCAAGACGCAGGTGCAGGAACTATGCAAGCTGCGAAAGACGTAGGCTCTGACGCGATGGCGGCAGGTTCTGAGGCGATGGATAAGGGTGCCGCGATGGTAGAAGAAGGCACAGAAAAATTAGAAGAAGGCAAGAAAATGGTCGAAGACAAAATGAACTAACAAGCACTGCAGTAATATGTGACTGCTTGTTTTTTCCGAAAAGCCGACGCAAACAGCGTCGGCTTTTTATTGTCGAAAAATGCTCCTGTATTGCCCAGCGCGCCGACTTTTAATTTCGACACTTCCACCATCCATGGCGGTCGTACAGGGACCACGAACGGGACATTGCTAGCAGTGATTTACATCACTGTTTAAAATCGGGTAATGTATTTAGGTGTACCACACCGAACAAAAATACCTGCAAATAACCGACGAAGCTATTCTCGTGGTTGATACGAATTTTGTTGGAAAACATAAAACATTCGACCAGGTGGGCGATCACCAAAAATATACCTAACACTTTCAGTATGGTGGATAACCAACCTGGAAAGCTCACCAGCAAATTGACAACGATTAAAATCCACAAAACGATCAATATGGCCTTGGGCAGCGTTGTTTTCATTGTAAGCTCCGACAAAAAAATACATGCAAAGGAATTATACAGCAGCTGGTATGTGCTGGACGGTGCTGTAAATGCGCGACTGCCTGGCACTCATCGGTGGATTGCACTAAAAAGCTAACAAAGAAAGCAAGGCACGAAAATTGCAATTTTTGATACAGTTGAGACATTATCGCGCCGAGTTCGCCGCACTGAGTTGCTTCTGGCTCACAGCAGATGATGAGAAAACGGCTTTATGTAGCTGATTTTTATATGAATTAAACTACATTATTGGCGCACCAGAAGTGCACAGGCAAAAATCGCGCAAACGAGATTCCTGCGATAGCGCGCGCTAAAAAGGTGCACAAAAATCTTGAGCGAGCTCAAATGGTGCACCATCGAATAATTGAGACGCAGTCAATCACTAAGGGGTTTTTCATGCTTATACCGCACAAACAACTTATCGTTGCCGCTACCGGTTTGCTAGCGCTACTGCTGACCGCCGCGGTGGGCGCGCAGGACGAACTGAACCCGGCCAATACGGCCTGGATACTCACGTCAACTGCGCTGGTCTTATTCATGACCATCCCGGGTTTGGCGTTATTTTACGGCGGCCTGGTGCGTTCTAAAAACGTACTCACGATATTGATGCAATGCTTTGCGCTGACGTGTTTTATGTCGTTATTGTGGTTTGTTGCCGGCTACAGTATCGCGTTTTCCGGTGATGGCGCCTGGTTCGGTGACTTAGACAAAATGTTTCTGGCTGGTGTCGGTGAAGACTCGCTCAGCGGTGATATTCCTGAAACCGTATTTATCATGTTTCAAATGACCTTTGCGATTATCACGCCGGCGCTGATTGTGGGCGGCTTTGCAGAACGCATCAAGTTCTCCGCGGTGATGCTGTTTTCTGCTGCCTGGCTATTTATCGTATACGCGCCGATAACACATTGGGTGTGGGGTGGTGGCTGGCTGCAGCAAAAAGGCCTGCTGGATTTTGCTGGTGGCACAGTAGTGCATATTACGGCCGGTGTTTCGGCGTTGGTGTCGGCCATCGTGCTGGGTCAGCGCAAAGGCTTCGGTGAGGTCGCACTGCCACCACACAATATGACTATGACGGTCACCGGTGCCGGCATGCTATGGGTCGGTTGGTTCGGTTTTAACGGAGGTAGTGCGCTCGCCGCCAATGGCGACGCAGGCATGGCGATGTTAGTTACCCATTTGTCGGCCTCTTGCGGTGCGTTGATGTGGCTTGGCATTGAATGGGTAAAATACGGCAAGCCAAGCGTTTTGGGTGCCGTTACCGGTATGGTGGCAGGTCTTGGCACGATTACCCCAGCCTCCGGATTCGTTGGCCCGGCGGGCGCTGTGGTTATCGGTCTCAGCGCTGGTCTGGTCTGTTATTTTGCTACCAATTTTCTCAAGCAAGTGCTAAAAATTGACGATTCGCTAGACGTGTTTCCAGTGCACGGGGTAGGCGGCGTACTAGGTACATTGCTGGCTGGCGTTTTTGCTAGCCAACATCTTGGCATTTTCAGTGGCCAGGGTTTTGCCGATGGTGTTGAGACTATGGGGCAGCAGGTTGGAGTTCAGATCACCGGCATCGTTGCCGTGTTTGCATACACGGCGGTTGTCACATTTGTGCTGTTGAAACTTGTTGACGTGATCGTTGGGCTGCGCGTGACCAAAGACGAGGAAACCCAAGGTCTGGATGTCGTTCTCCATAACGAGAGCGGATACGATCTCTAATAGTCGCGCGCTAATTTTCCTGCTATCTGTGCCAGCGTTGCGTAGACAGCGCCGGCCAGTGCACCATATAAGTGCGCGTCGACGACCACGGGAATCGCGCTGAGCCTACTGTAGTTGATGGTGGCGCCTTGCCATTGCTCGCTTATGATCTTAGCGCAAATGATGCACAGTACTGCGCCGGCCAGCAGCGCTTGTTGGCGCAGTACTGTGATGGCGGCATGTACGAACATGCCCGTCAGCACCCCGGAGAAACCGCCATACCACTGAACTGCGGGACTGAAGGCCAGCAAGGCCGCGCTGCATAGGACGGCGATAAACGCAATCCCCAACCAGCAACGCCAGCCTGCTAGCTGTGGTCCGAACAGCTGCTGTAACACGACCAGACCAAGCATGTTGTAACCCAGGTGCGGCCAGGATAGGTGCACAAAATGGGCGCTTGGCAGCCGCCACCACTGCCCCGCAAAAAACGTGTCGCGCTGTAACAGCAACAGCTCACGCCAGACCTCAGGTAGGCCCTGTAGCGTCAGGCATATCGGTAGCAGCACGTAAATACCGACGCCATTAGTACTTAGCCACTCTGTTTTATCGTGTGTCATTCTGTTGTTCAGTATCCTGTGACGGCGTGCATATTTCACAAAAAAAAAGTCGTTTCGCGCCCAACATTGCCCTGTTTTGGGAGCGTTGCCCGGTGGAAAACGGTTCAGCAGTTATATTTATAAAAAACCTTGCTAAATTTGTACATTAGCCCATGCATCAACTGCGACTACTATTTTTGTTCTTGGCGGCCGCGCTGCCTTGCTTCGGGCACGCGCAACTATTGGCAGCACCAACTCATATTACTATTCATGGACATGAGTATGCGATTGAGCTACAAGAAAACTCGGCATTGATCGCCAAACTCGGTGCAAGCGGCGCTGACCAACGAGGTCACCATTTTCACGGCCGGCTAACACAGCAAGCTAATAGTTGGGTGCGGCTATCCGAAGTCGATGGTCAATTTTCGGGCATTGTCAGTCTCGCCGACGAAAAATACCTGATTGAAGAATTATCTGCCGACATAGCTGGCGCGTTAGGCATGCATGGCAAGCAGCAAAACAAGACACGCGTTCTGGCCGCCAAACCCGCTGTTGAACTGGCGACGGAGGACGCTCAATGCGCTGTCGAGATGGTGGGAAACGGCTTGCAACAAAAGCCACACTCGGCCTTGTCTGCGCCCAAAGCGCAGGAAGTGGCATTTAGTACTCTCTGCGCGACTACCATCAATGGCGTGTGCATGTTTGCTGAAGTGGAGTTCGTTTTCGACCTGGAGTTTCAGCAGCTGCTAGGTGACAGCGCGGAAAGCACGGCTGTCGCAATAGTCAACATGACCGAAGGATTTTACGAAAGTGACCTGGGTATAGGTTTCGATGAGATAACCATGCAATTTCCAAGTACAAACGTGTTTTCTACAAGCACAGACGCGAGGACTTTGCTCGACGATTTAAGCGATAGAAAAAGTGCTGGTGGGTTGTCTTTCATCAAGAACCCACAAGCCCTGACGCACCTTGTAACCGGCAGAACCTTTAGTGGCGCGACCGCCGGCATTGCCTTTACCGATGTGCTATGCGATAGCCTCGGCAACGGTGTTGGAACGTCGAAGCTATTAAGCAGCGCTGGCGCCAGTCAGGCAGCTTTGACCGCACTGGTGGTGGCCCATGAGATTGGTCATAATTTCGGTGCCAGTCACGATGTGGCAGGTAATGCCTGCGGCGCCGGTTTCATAATGGAACCCAGGGTAAATTCAAGCACCAGCAGTTTTTCCAGCTGCAGTGTTGCTGAAATAGAGGGGGCTATTTCTCGCGTTAGCGGCCCTGAGCGGTGTTTTAATTTTCCGGTTGATGTGGCTATTAGCGCGAGTGCGGAAAATGTGGTTGAAGTGGCCGCCGGGCAGGCATTTACCACGCAGTTCTCGGTGCAAACTAACACCACTTTTTTGGCGCTGCCGCAGTTGCGTGTGGTTGGCTCAGTACCGGCTGCGCAGGGCCGGTTTGTCAGTGCTACATTGAACGGTGTCGCCTGTGCGGTTGCCAGCGCTGGACAAGCATACACTTGCACCTTGCCTAATCCTGGTAGCGTTGCCAGTCTCCAGGTTGTTGCGCTGGGCAACGAAAGCACGGCGGCCTATTCGCATGTTGCCAGTGTGGGCGGGTCGACCGATCTGCTTGACACCAACGCCGATAATAATCAGCTCGTTGCCAGTTTTAGCGTCACACCAGCGCTGCCTGGTGGTAGTGATTCCACGCTTGATACAGGTGGCGACAACGCTTCTATCCCCACCAGTGAGCCGCCAAGCGCAACCACAACTGCTCCCCCTAAAAGCGAGGGTGGCGGTGGAGGGGGCTCCTTTGCCGATGTGGCTTTATTGCTTTTCCTTGTCGCGCTACTCGGCCGCGGCTGGAACAGAAAGCGATTTTTGTTTAGAATCATTGCGTTACCTCTGACCAAAACGTCGACTACCTACCCGAAATTAGACCAACAACGCTAAATGCTCTAAACTCGCTACGGTCGAACTAGCGAAGCGTTGTATTGCAACAGAGACGCCATAGACTTGTTCAGAGGCTCCGTAACTGAATTTTGTGATTCTTTCGGTGTCGTAGGACACAATCAAATACATTGTTGTTACCGCCGGAGTGCGCGCTTGTCGACAATTACTACTGTTATCGCCAGTAATGTTGCTGCCCTGCGTACTGGGCGTGGCATCATCGCTGAGCTTGGCGATGAGCATTACAATTTCGTCTGCTCGCCATATACCACTTCTTCGATTGGTTCGCATTTCAGACACATAATCGATCACTATGAGTGTCTGTTTGCCGGTTTGACGAATTGCCATATAGATTATGACCAGCGCGCGCGCGATCCACTTGTTGAGCAACATACGCAGCACGCATTGCAACAGCTTGATGCGATCGTTGATGCGGTGCAAGCGCTACACTCTGCGGTAAATTTAGATCCGAACCTTAAGCTAAGTGTTAGCTTGTGCACGGCAATGGACCGCACTCGCGAAACGGCGTTCGAGTCCACGTTGCTTCGTGAGTTAGTATTTTTACACGGTCATACCACGCATCATTTTTCTTTGGTGGCGATGCTGATGCGGCTTATTGATTTGCCGGTCGATGATACCTTAGGTATTGCACCGTCTACACTGGCGTACCAAGATCAATCGCAATGCGTGCAGCAGTAGCGCGCACCTTGCGGATGATAGTGCGAAAACTCGCGTGTCGTTAATGGTTTAATAATTCAATTGTGAATGGAGTGACCTGGTTTTGCATGCGCAATTGCAGATCGATTCAATAGACACCAGCGAGTGCATAGCTGGTTTTCAAGCGGGACGTTACGAAGTACGTTTCGCGTGCACCGAGAGCGAAATCGCCGCCGCTCAGGCTCTGCGTTATAAAACGCTGTTTTTAGAAAGCGGCGGCACTATATCGCCCGAGATGGCGCAAAGCGGCCGCGAAGCAGATGAGCTGGATGCCATTGCACATCACGTTATTGTGCTCGATAACAAGCAACTTAACAGCCCGGTAGTTGGCACATTGCGGCTAGTGAGTTATGAGCGCTTACAGCAAGAACAGTGTTTCTATACTGAAAAAGCGTTTGATATTAGCGGTTTGCGTAACCAATATAAAAAGTTACTGGAGCTTAGTCGATTTTGCATCGATGCAAATGGTCGTAGCGGCAGCATTCTGATGTTGATTTGGAAATTTACATTACAGTTTATTGTTGCGCGGCGTTTTGATGTCATGATTGGTTGTGCCAGTTTCCACGGCACCGACGTTAACAGTCACCAGGCTATTTTGTCCTACCTTTATCGGCACAACCTGGCGCCGGTCGATTTGCAGCCGCGACCGATCGTAGATAGCTATGTGGCGATAGATTCGTTGCTGGAACATGAAGCAGACTGGGATGACGCCAAGCACTCGGTACCCACACTGCTGCGTGGCTATCTAAAGATGGGTGCGAAGATCAGCGATTGTGCGATTATCGACCCCGTGTTTAATACGACGTTTGTGTGTATTTATGTCGACGCTGAACACATGATTCTGGACAATCATCGGCTTTCGCGGCCGCAGCATGGCTAAGCCGACCGTTTCCCGATTGCGCACCGGTGCCGGTCTCATAACTCTAACACTATGGTGCGTTGTGATGCCTGCCAGCTTTTATCTGGCTAAGCTGCTAGGCTACCGAAAATTGCAAAAAATACCCATGCTGTTTCATCGCGGCTGCTGTTGGATTATGGGTTTGCGTATTGGCGTCAGCGGTGATTTATGCAATACAACGCCAACCTTGTTTGTCAGCAACCACATCTCGTATCTAGACGTTTTTGTGTTAGGAGGTATTGTCCCCGGCTCTTTTATCGCCAAGTCGGAAGTCTCCAAGTGGCCTGTTTTCGGTAGCCTAGCGAAAATACAAAACACCCTGTTCTTCGAGCGCCACGGCGGCAAAGTAGCCGGTCAGGTTGTGGTTATGCAGCAACATTTTGACGGCAACGGAAATCTAATTCTATTTCCTGAAGGCACAAGCACTCCAGGTACTCATGTAGAGCCGTTCAAAAGCAGCCTGTTTCATGGCGCCGAACAGACGCAGCAGCGGGTACGGATTCAACCGCTGACGGTTGCATATACGCATTACGACGGGAAAGTGATGGATGCCGAAGAACGCGATTGTTTCGCCTGGTACGCCACCATGCCATTCGTTTCGCATCTTGTGAACGTGTTGGGCCTGAAGCCGGTGCAAGTCGAACTTATTTTTCACGCGCCAGTCGAACTTACTGACTTTGCCAGCAGGAAGGACTGCGCGCAATTTTGCCAACAAGCTGTGACCGCTGGACTGAAAGCGGCCAACAATGGAATCAATCTACAAGAGGTTGGAGGCAATGCTGAATTTGAATTGCAAGATTAGTACGCGCTGGCTCGTACTTGCTGGAGTTATATTGGCAACTGCTTTCGCCAACGCGGTAGAACCCGTAAATGCGACTTTTTTCGGCAAGATTGCAATTAAGGGCTACGACCCAGTGGCGTATTTCACGATGGATGCGGCAGTCAAAGGCAACAAAAAATATGCTCACGAATGGCGTGGCGCCAGCTGGCATTTTAGCAAGCAGGAGAACCTGCAGATGTTCAAGGAAGCGCCAGAAAAATATGCGCCGCAATACGGTGGCTACTGCGCCTATGCCGTCGCACAGAACGACACAGCGAATATCGACCCCACGCAATACACTGTCTATGGCGGCAAACTGTATCTAAACTATAACAAAAAAATCAACCGTAAATGGTTGGCTAATAAGGAGTCTTTTATCAAAGAAGCCGACACACACTGGCCTGGATTGTTGGACAAGTAAGTCGCCCGTCCTCGCCGTGCAACTTAAAAATAGTGGTCTGGCGCGCAGCATTGTATCCGGCTTGTTTGGTTTCCTTGCTTATGGTGGTTGGGCGTTCTACGCCAACTACGCACATGGTGTAGACGCAGCGACGAAAGCAGCGTTTACACAGGGCAGCTATAGCTTTACCGTGACTCTGGTAATGACCCTATTGATGGAATCCCTGTTCCGCTTGTTGTCGAATCCCGCTTTAAGCTTTTGCACTACCTTCTTTGTTACTTGCACTATCTTATACAGTTCCTCGTGGGGAATAAATGTGCTGGCGGGCACCCCAGAAATTTTGATGACAATTTTGCCGGGAATTATAATCGGCACGGTATATACTTTCGTTTACACGCTGTCGCTTGCGCGCTTACAGGTTAGTCAGTAGCGCGGCTGACTAATTCGCCTCGGTGACGAAATCTACGCTCGCATTCTGGTACTTGGGATTTTTGACCAGGGTTCTCAGATTGGTCAGCGTCTTGAACGGCGCATCTACCAACAGCATATTAGTGATCCAGGCGGGGAGGGGACCGCCAGGATTGATATGAGCCTCGGTTACGACTTCAACCTTATTGTTAACTAGCGGCGTAAATATCCAGCGTGCATCGGCCTCCGTAAGACGTACGCGGCCCTTCGTGTTTGCGAGCTTGTCTGAGGTTGCCGTGCTTTGCATTGTCACTGCGCGCGATTCCGGGTCCTGTGTCCACACAACGTGCGCTAAAACATCGCGGTCTTTCACCGGCCAGGGTAAGTCATTGTGGGTATAGACATACATTTCCTGCGCGCTTAAGGTCTCTTCAACGCGCGATTCCTTGCATAAGTCGGCCCATTCTGGGCAGGCAGCACTATCTTGAACCAGTGCCACCAGGCTGGCCAAACTGGTTTCCATCTCGGTAACGCCGCGTACAGCTTTGAACTTGGAGCCCTCAACTGTGCGAGTGAAAATCTGTATGCCATCGCTGTCTTTTTTCAGCCCCCAGTCTTCAGCAGCTGTCAGCGCAATGCTGCAAAGCAATAGTAGCAAAGCGGTTGATTTGATTAGTCTCATTTTTAACCGTCTCCTGAAGCAAGCTCGCCTTAACAATACAGCCCATTGGAGCACAGCTCAAGCGGCTATGCCCAAGCAATCTCAGCCGCATAAGTCCGAGTCATAGTCACTACGATCATGCTAATATTCGAGCGTGCGAACACTGACTTTATTTAATACTTCGGCATGCCATCTTTGCGAGCTGGCCGAAGCAGTTATCCTACCCGAGCTAGCATTGACGCAAGAAACACTGGTGCTCAAGGATATCAGCGAGTGCGACCAACTGATGCAGCATTACGCATTGACTATTCCAGTTTTTCACCGCGACGATACTGACACCGAGTTAAATTGGCCGTTCACGCGCAGTGACATACAGGAGTTTTTACGTAGCCAATGAGCATTACTGTTAGTCAGCTTTATATCTATCCGATCAAATCATTGGGTGCAGTAGCGCTCGATACCATCCAGCTTGCGAGTGGTGGCCCCGCGTGGGATAGACGCTGGATGATTGTTGACGCGCAAGGGCGTTTTGTTACCCAGCGTGAATTCCCTAAACTTGCTCTGGTCGATGTTGCGCTTGACGCTACCGCTGCAACGATGCGCCTCACCGCGCCCGATACAGCCGAGTTGGAGCTGCCGCTAGTCGCCACCAATGAATGGAGTCAGCAGGTCTTTGTTTGGAATGAAGCAGTGAGTGCCGTGTATGGGGGAGAGCAAGCCGAGCGTTGGATAAGCGCGTATCTTGGTAGTCCGGCACACCTTGTTTACATGCCTGATACCGCGCTGCGCACGGCAGACCAGGATTTCGCGCATCCAGAAGATGTAGTGAGTTTCGCTGATGCTTTTCCATTGCTGTTAATCGGGGAGGCGTCTTTGCAGGATTTTAACGGCCATCTTCAACAGCCCATAGAGATGTTGCGTTTTCGGCCTAACATCGTTATCGCCGGTGCTGATCCTTACGCCGAAGATAGCTGGCATCGTCTTCAAATTGGCGAAGTCGACTACCGTGTCGTAAAAGCATGCGCGCGTTGTGTTATTCCTTCAATCAACCGTGCCAGCGCGCAGAAAGAGCCACAGGTCTCGCATGCCCTGGCGCAGCACCGACGCGGTCGTG